>JBGTKR010000167.1:0-22760 GCA_041744535.1 Pyrinomonadaceae bacterium | reverse complement strand
TTTTCGCCCCGTTTTGCGTTTGTGTTTGATCGCTTTTTTTTGAAAATTATCTTTATTTACGAAATCACGATAAACTTTTCGGGCGTTTACAGGGACTTTTTTACCGAGAAGTTTGGCGACTAAAATATACGCGAGTGCTTTATGAACCTTGATCGGTGCGTTATTTAATAATTCGGCAATTCGCACGTAAACCCTGCCGTTGCTGGATTTTATGCGGCTGTTCACATTTACATAAGGGTAATATTCTACTTCGATCTTCGGAATTTTTATTTTTTTATCGTAAAAACCAAATGCTTCTTCGTAGTAAAGTTCTAGTTCTTGAGGTGTTAAAGCCATAAAATTGTTTATCAAAGTTTAACAGTTTATTCTTGACAGATAGCTCTGCAAAATGCTATCAAATTAATAACAGCATATCTTAAAGAAGATGTGCTTTTCAAAACTCACAGTAAATTAAAAATGCCTGCAAGTGGAAATAAAAATTCTAAATCGGAACAATCCGCACAATTTCCCGATGCACGCGGGCAAATCATCCTTTCAGCAATAGTCAGCGAACATCTTACCAGCGGGCAGCCTGTCGGTTCAAAGGTTATCGCCGAAAAATTTGCTGACAAATCCGGTTTGAGTTCGGCGACGATTCGCAATGTGATGAGTGAGCTGGAAACTTACGGATTACTCGAACAGCCGCACACTTCCGCCGGGCGTGTTCCGACCGATGAAGGTTATCGGTTTTATGTTGACAATCTTTTGGGAATTTTGAGTCTTTCCAATGAAGACCTGAGTTTTATAAACAAGGAACTCGGTCTGAACGAATTGGAAGGCAAGGAAACGCCCGACAGACTGATGGAACGCACTTCCCAGCTTTTATCTGCTCTTTCAAATAATATCGGTATCGTCGTTTCGCCGTCTTTGGCTCACGACCGTTTGCAGCACATCGAATTTGTGAATTTATCCGATAAACGTCTTCTGGTGGTTCTGGTTTCAAATCCGAATATCATTCACAACAAAGTGATTCGGATGAACGAAACCTATTCGCAGGACGAACTCGATAAAACGGCGAGATATTTAAACGCCGAGTTTTCGGGTAAAAGTTTATTGGCGATTCGTGCGGAGATTTTAACTCTGATGCACGAGGAAAAAACACTTTTTGATAATCTGCTGCAAACCGCGATGATTTTGACATCGCAGAGCATTGACAGCGAAAACGATCTGCACGGAGAAGTTTTTGTTGACGGCACTTCGAATATTGTTTCAAAATCCGATTTTGCCGACATCGAAAGTCTTCGCAAACTGCTTCGCACGATCGAGGAAAAATCGAGACTTGTTCAAATCTTGAACGAGTGTATTACGAAGGATAAATTAATCGGCGATAAGGTTCAGGTAATTATCGGAAGCGAAAATTCCAATGATTCGCTGCAGGATTGTGCAATTATTACTGCTCCCTATCGAGTCGGAAACGACTCGGCTATCGGAAGTTTAAGCGTTATCGGTCCGACGCGAATCGAATACGCGAGAATGATCTCGGTCGTCAGCTATATGGCTCAAATGCTGGAAAAAATTATGCTTAAGGAAACCTCAAATCAATAAAATTTATTTTCTAAATCCCTGTATAAATATAAAATAATGAATCCCAATAATATTTCAAACGAAGAACTTACAGAGGCATTTGACATCGAAGATCAAACGCCTTCGGTTGATGATTTTATAAAGGAACTCGAAGAAAAAGAGAAAAAACTGCATATTTCTTCGAATACGGTTATCGAATTCGGCGAGTCTGAAATTGTCGAAGAAAATATACACGATTCTTTTCATCCGAATATCTCAAGCGAACCGATAGACTTGGATGATTCGGTAAATAAACAGATAACCGAATTACCGCAGAAAGATGGTTCTAAAGAAAATTCTTTGTTAAAAAGACGGGTTACCGATCTGCTGTCCGAAAGAGATGGTCTTAAGGAAAATTTGTTCCGACGGCAGATGGATTTTGACAACTACCGCAATCGAACGGAACGGGAAAGGGGCGAAACCTTTAAAAGTATTTTAAGTAATCTGGCATCTGAAATACTGCCGGTTTTGGATAATTTGAATCGGGCTTTGGATTCCGCCGGTGAATCAAATGAACAAAGTAATCAACAGGATTTCCAGCAGTTTATTGAAGGAATTGTTTTGGTCAATCAGCAGTTAAATGAAGTTTTAGCAGGTATGGGGATTCAGCCTATCTCTGCTCTCGGTCAACCTTTCGATCCTAACTTTCACGAGGCGGTTGCAAGTGAAGAAAATGAAGAATTTCCGGCTGGAACGGTTATCGAAGAACTTTTAAGAGGCTACCATATTGACAATCGGGTAATTCGTCCGACAATGGTCAAAGTTTCAGTTGCAAAAAATGGTGCTGCTCCTTCAGTTTAGCAATAGATCAATAAAAACACTTCGGTTAAATTTCTCTAATCAGGATAAAAAATATGAGCAAAGTTATTGGAATAGATTTAGGCACGACAAATTGCTGCGTTTCCGTAATGGAAGGCGGAGCGATGCAGATCATTCCGAACAAAGAAGGCGGCAGAACAATGCCGTCCGTTATCGGTTTTACGGAAAAAGGCGAGCGGCTCGTCGGGCAGATCGCCAAACGTCAGGCGGTTACGAATCCGGCAAATACGGTTTATGCCGTGAAGCGTCTGATCGGACGCAAGTTTGATTCGCCCGAAGTCGAAAAGATGAGCGAAAATGTTCCGTTCGAGATAGTCAAAGCCGAAAACGGGGATGCTTATATCAAGGTTCTGGATCAGGTTTACAGTCCGCCGGAGATTTCGGCGATAGTTCTACAGCGTTTGAAACAGGCGGCGGAAGAATTTCTGGGCGATACGGTCAGCGAGGCAATTATTACCGTTCCCGCTTATTTTGACGATATGCAGCGGCAGGCGACCCGCGATGCGGGCAAGATCGCCGGTCTTGAAGTGGAACGAATCATTAACGAGCCGACGGCGGCGGCACTTGCTTACGGATTTGATAAAAAAAAATCGGAAAGAGTCGCGGTTTACGATCTCGGCGGCGGAACATTCGATATAACTATCTTGGAAATAAATGATGGTGTATTTGAAGTTTTATCTACGTCGGGAAACACTTTCTTAGGCGGAGAGGATTTTGACCAACGCATAATTGACTGGCTGGTAGAGAATTTTAAAGCGGAAAACGACATTGACTTAAAAGATGACAGGCTTGCTCTGCAAAGATTAAAAGAAGCGGCGGAAAGAGCTAAATGCGAGCTTTCTACGGTCAGCGAATCCACGATCAATCTGCCCTTTATTGCGGCGGACGCTTCCGGTCCGCGGCACGTCAACTGCGTTTTGACCAGAGATAAGTTTGAAGAATTAATTCAGGACTTGGTTGAATTATCGGTTGAACCTTGTCAAAAGGCTCTCTGGGATGCCAAGCTTCAGCCGACGGATATTGATAAAGTGATCCTGGTCGGCGGACAAACCCGTTCACCGATCATTGCCCGCACGGTTACGGAGGTTTTCGGCAAACCACCTTCATCGGAGATCAATCCCGATGAGGTTGTTGCAATGGGGGCGGGAGTTCAGGGCGGCGTTTTGACGGGCGATGTCAAAGACATAGTTTTGCTTGACGTTTTGCCGCTTTCGCTCGGTTTGGAAACACGCGGCGGTATATTTGTAAAATTGATCGAGCAAAATTCCACGATTCCGCTGAAAAATAAAATGACCTTTACGACAGTTGCCGACAATCAGCAATCGGTTGAGATTCATATTCTGCAAGGGGAAAGAGAAATTGCGGAAGGAAACCGGAGTTTGGGCAAATTTGAGTTGGTCGGGATTCCGCCCGCCTCCCGCGGTGTTCCGCAAATTGATGTCGAGTTCGAGGTTGATGCAAACGGCATAGTTAATGTTTCGGCTAAAGATAAAATGACCGGGCTGGAACAGGCAATGCAGATCACGCCGTCGTCGGGTTTAACGCCGGATGAAATTGACCGCCTGATTATGGATGCCGAAAAATTGGCGGATACCGATAAAAAATCCAAAGATATAATTATGCAGCGTAATAAAATTACTTCTTTGATCGAGAATACACGCAAAGCACTGCACGAGTTCAGAAAAATCGTGCCGCCTGAGGAGTTGGAAGAAATTGACGAAGCCTTAACCAACGCTGAACAGGAATTGCACGAGGAAGATATCGAGATACTCAAGATGATTTATACTGGTGTTGAGGAAACGGCGGGCAAATTATCCGAGAAACTTATGGCGGTTGCTTAGATTCGCCACTTGAGAAAATTCCCGTGTTATCGCAAAATTAAATAACGTCAGTTCAAAAAAAAGTTTGGACTGACGTTATCTTTGTTTAAGAATTTATAAAAATATCAATCGGTCTTCGGTCTTCGGTCTTTGGTTTTTGAATAAATTAAGGGAAATGAAAAATTTGATTATTAATAAATCAAAGACCAAAGACCAAAAACCAAAGACCAGCAAATAAATATCGCAATTATATGAGTAAAAGAGATTACTACGAAATTTTAGAAGTTACGCAAACAGCCACCGAAACCGAGATAAAAAGAGCATACCGCCGTAAAGCGGTAAAATTTCATCCCGATAAAAATCCGGGAGATAAGGCAGCCGAAGACAAATTCAAGGAAGCGGCGGAGGCATATTCGGTTTTGTCCGACGCACAAAAACGCTCCCGTTATGACCGTTTCGGACATTCCGGGTTAGGCGGAGCGGGCGGAAGCGGTTTTGATCCGGGTTTTACAAATATCGAAGACATTTTCGATCTGTTCGGCTTCGGGGATATTTTCGGCGGCGGCGGTTCTCGCCGTTCAAATGTTCAGCGGGGAGCGGATCTGAGGTATGATCTCGAGATTACTCTCGAAGAAGCCGCAATAGGTAAAGATGCGAAACTTGAAATCCCGCGACTTGAAACCTGCGACGTATGCGAAGGACAGGGAACGGCGGAAGGAAGTTCGCCCGAAACCTGCATTACCTGCAAGGGAAGCGGACAAACCCGTTATCAGCAGGGATTTTTCAGCGTAATGCGGACTTGCCCGAACTGCGGCGGAAAAGGGCAAATAATAAAAGACCCATGCAAAAAATGTCTGGGAGCGGGCAGACAGGAAAAAAGAAAAACTCTGGAAGTTAAAATTCCCGCCGGAGTCGAAACGGGTTCGCGTTTGAGGATCGGCGGAGAAGGCGAGTCGGGCGTAAACGGCGGACAAACCGGCGATCTGTATGTATTTATTCACGTTGCCGCCCACGAGAATTTTGAACGGCAGGGAACGAATCTTTATACTTCCGTGCCGATCTCTTTTGCACAAGCGGCACTCGGAGCGGAAATTGATGTCAAAACGCTTGACGGCGAAGAGGAACTGAAAATTCCGGCGGGAACTCAGACGGGAACGGTTTTTCGTCTTAAAAATCAGGGAATGCCGAATCTCGGCGGACGCGGAACAGGAGATTTATTCGTCGCCGTAACGCTCGTTACACCGAAAACTCTCTCACGCGAACAACGCAAACTTCTCGAACAACTTGCCGAAATCGAAGATATTGATTTTGAGGATGAAGGCTTTATGGACAAGGTGAGAAATATTTTCGGATAATAAGCAGTTACCGGAAAGTTATAGCGTTGCAGAAAGTTGCAGAGTTATCGGAATAATTTACTGTCAGTAGATCACGAAAAATAAAAAAAAGACGGAAACCCGACAGTTATGGAGGGTGCTGTTTGATTACAGACTTGCCGATTTACTAACAGCACCCTTGTTGACACGCGGGTTTCCGCCTTTTCCGCCTTTTTTCGATAAGTTTTATTCGATTAAACCATTAAATTTATTGACGTGAATAATTTCGTGATCTACTGACTATTCACAATTAACTATTTACTATTTATGAGCAATTTATCCGACATAGGTTTTCCCGTCAAAAGCGAGCAGGATGTGAATGACGTAATTATGAGCATTCTCAATCATTTAAAACCGATTCCTTGTCCGCCGCGTGGATATTATTTTAAGTTCGAGGACGAATCGGGAGCGGAAATTTATATGCAGACGAATCCGGCACAGGAAATTATGGGTTTTAATCCCGCGTTTTCCGGCAAAAGTTCACGCAAGATCGGTCTGACAAAAATGATCGAACGCGACACTTCCGAACTCGACGGAGCATTTAACGCCTGGTCAAATCCGACGGGCTTTGATTTTGAAAATTCGGGCGAATATCCGTTTGTTTTCGACGTTCCCGATTTTCGCGTTTATCAAAATATCGAACTGCCGAAGTTGGCGGAAATTCAGCTGACGGCTTTTGCTTCAAACGACTTTCAGGTTTTTGCAAGCGAAGATGATTTTGATTCTTCGCAAACGGATGAAATAAAGTATTCCTCAAAATTTTTTATACCGAGCGGTTTATTTTCCGTCAATGAAAACGAGGAAACGGACGAAACCATTCCGCCGCAGGCTCACGCAATGTTTGCGGGCGAGATCAGGGAATTTGAAATAAAAAAGAACGGATTTACGGGCAATGAATTTTATTGGTTTTTAATAGAAACCTACGGCGGCGAAATTGATGTCGTGGCAGATGTGAATTTGATAAAGCAAAAACCGAAGATCGGCGGAATTATTCGCGGAAGTTTCTGGCTTTCAGGAAAATTGCTCGGAGAAAACTAGATTTACAAGCCAAGTTTTTACTGATAACTGCTAACTGCTAACTGCTAACTGCCTTAATTGTCCGACAAATAAAAAAGTTCCATCTGTTCCAAGATTTCGCCGGCTTCGTCGTTTTCAAATTCAATCGCCTGTTGTTCAAGCACGACACAGCCGATTTCGAAATAAAGCGGATCGTCAAGCAGCGGAACGATCAGAGTTACGGGCAAAACGGCAAGCGTTTCAAAACAGATCGCACGAATTTGTGCCAGATTGGTTTGTCGGATGATCTCGGCAATTTCTCCGGCGGAAAATCTTTCAAAAAGCACATCGCCGAGGTGGTCGAATTTATTAAAATCGTTGCGGGCTAAAACTCTTTTTGCCAGTTGGATAAAAACTTCGGCGGTTTCCGTCTGCGATTCCAGGAAGTTTGCACAAACTTCCGCCAAATGATTTATTTCGTTTAAATTTTCCGGTGTTTTCGATCTTTTGTCCTTCGCCTGTTCGTCCAGAGCGGTCAGCAGACGGCTAAGTTCCCAATCGGCGTGAGCGTCGTAGGTGATCTTTTGTTTGTTCACGTAATTGTTGGTTTTCATTGCTCCAACCAACATTTTTTTTGTCATCGGTCGCAAGCCTTCCCAAATATCCGCGACCTGCGTTCCGTAATTTTTATTTATCATTTCAACTAGCGTAATTTTGCGATTACTCGCCAAACTTGTCAAGAGGAAAAAATCTCTCTTTTATAAATATGAGCAAAACGATCCTTAATGCCCTCTGCCCGATTTGTTTGATGCGTAATCTTCCAAACGGTTTTCCATCTGTTTAAGAATTTCAGTTTTTTCCGTTTCCGAAACTTCCGAATCAATCAGTTCAAAAACCGCAAAAGGATTTGAATGAAAATGCCGGAGTTCCCACGCCTGCTTATTATTTTTTGAATTTCGGGAAAATAAAGCCGCATCGGTTTTTGAATGTTCAATTTTTGCGTCGCCGGATAATTCCGTAATTTCCGCATCGGTCAATTCATTTTTCAACTCTTTTGAAAGTAAAATTTTCTCGAGCGTCCAGCCGTATTTTTTGTAGGTTTCTAAAATTTCTTTGATTTCCAGAGCGTTTATCATTTATATTGTCTTGCGGATTAAAGGTTTTTAAATTAAAAATTGAAAAGACGAAAAACAGGTTAATATTTATCACAAACACGATGAAAAAATCCATATTAAAATTTACGGGCATCGGCATTTTATTATTTTTTGTAGTTTTTAATTCGGCTTGCTATGAAACCGTTTCCAATACTTCGGGAAATTTTAAGGACGATTCGGGCAAAACGGAAAGTGCAAATATGACGGAAGACAATTTAGAAACTGCCGAAAATATCGAAACTAAGGGAAATGACGAAACGGGCGATATGAACGAAACAAGCACAAAAAAAGCGGAAGGTTTTCGCGGGAATTTGAGTCGGAATCTAAGCCGCAGCGGTTTGAATGTTTCCGATATTGTGAATGAATCGAGCGTGGTCGAAAAGCGGATTTTAGATGAATACGGGGCGGTTTTTCTGACGAAAGCCACTCCGCCGACCAAAGTTATGTTCACGAGCGATGCGGAAGTTAATGCTTTTCAGGCGAAGGCTGGAAATGCGAGTGCGAATATCGGCGGAACAACCGTCGAACTTCAGTCCGACGCAATGAAGGCTTTGCAAAACGCGATTGCCGAAGCAAAACAAAACGGCTTGAATATTACTCCGAGAGATGGAGCGGAAGCAGCTAAAAGAAGCTATGAAAAAACACTTTCGCTCTGGAATTCGCGGTTTGAACCTGCTCTAAAACATTGGAAATCGAAGGGACGTTTGACCGATGAGCAGATCGCAAACTTAAAATCTCTGCCGATAGAACGGCAGGTTGCGGAAGTTCTGGAACTGGAAAAACAGGGAGTTTATTTCAATACATTTTTTAATAATTCGATACTTTATTCGGTTGCCGCCCCCGGAACTTCGCAGCATCTTTCGATGCTTGCCTTTGATGCCGTCGAATTTGAAAATAGAAAGGTGCGTGATATTTTAGCCAAACACGGCTGGTTCAGAACCGTGCAGAACGACGAGCCGCATTTTACATATTTGGGTTATAAAGAAAGCGAACTTTCGGATTTGGGATTAAAAAAGGTCGAGAAAAAAGGTGGTGAATACTGGATTCCGAATGTATAGATTTTATGGTTATACTGGGAATTTAGTGAAAACAAAGGCGGAAACCCGCGTGTCAACAAGGGTGCTGTCGGCAACCGGCAAGTCTTTAGTTAAACCGCACCCTCCATTACTGTCGGGTTTCTGCCTTTTCGTCAAAAATTTATTTTTTTCGTGGACTACTGATAATTTCCCATTTTGATACAGTTCCATTAAATTCTCAGTAGAACCAATTTTATTATGAAGATTTGTCCGCAATGTCAATCAAAATATACCGATGACACCTTAAAATTCTGCCTGCAGGACGGAAGTATTTTAAGCAGTGTTTCGGATGACAAAACTCTTGTTTTAGACGAAGATTCGTTTTCAAATGAAGAAACGATCAGCGATAATTTTGTCGAAGAAAATCCGCCGAATTATGCACAGAAAACCGAAGAATCCGGCAGATCAACCGCCGATACGGAAGCATTTGCCGAAAATCCTTCACAGGAAACCGTCATCAAACAAAATAATTTAAGCGAACCGATACTTTCAGCAAATAATATGCCGATAAAAAAAAGGCGGTTTGGGTTTTGTGTCGGGTTTGATGATCGGTATTTTATTGATCGGTCTGGTCGGACTCGGAATTTTAGGCTTTTTGTATTTACCTGAAATTACGGTAAAGGAAGCAAACACGAATTCCGGCATCGCAAATACGAACGCGAACACAAATACGAACCAACCGAAGATAATCAGCGATTCCGATTTTGCAAAGGTTACGGCTTCATCTACGAGAAAACCGGACAAGGGAAATTTTTACGATCCGCAATTGGCGTTTGACGGAAATTCCCGCACGGGTTGGTGTGAAGGAGCAAAAAGTGCCGGAGTCGGGCAATGGATCGTTTTTGATTTTAAGGAAGAAGTGGTTTTAAATGAAATAATCATTCAGCCCGGATATTTCAAAACGCAGAAAATTTGGAACGATAACAATCGCCTCTCTTCGGCGGTTTTTACATTTTCCGATAAATCCAAGCAAACATTTAGTTTTCCAAACGAAATGACCGAACAAAAGCTGAATATCGGCGGCGTAAAAACGAAATCTGTAATGATCGGAATAAAAGGCATTTATAAAGGTCAAGCCGACGCACAGGATACGCTCATATCGGAAGTAAAATTTGTAGTAGAATAAAAATGATTACATTGGCGGCAAAAGTTTTCAAATTTAAATAAACAGACAGATATTTTTATAGGCATCGTGCATAATTTAATTGAAGTTGAAAACTGATGATCTTTTCTTTGCGGCTTTGCCTCTTTGCGGGAGTTTCTTTTCTACTGTAAATATTATTTCCCGCCAAATCGCAAAGGGGCAAAGAAGAAAAGGCAGGAAACCGATTTAGCCTGTTTCTGCTTGGGGGCTTAACTTCACGATAATTTGAGGAATTTTATGAAACAATGTCCGAATTGCGAAAATACCTACACCGATGAAACCCTGCAATATTGTTTGCAGGACGGAACGCCGCTGGTGAATAAACCAAAAGAAAAAGACGAAATTCCGATGGTTATTCCGCTCGAACAGGAAACGGTGATTTCAAGCAGAAAGCCCGAACAGGCGACGGTTGAATTAAATTATTCGCAAGCGGAAAATCCGGCAGTTTACACCGAACCGCAAAAGTCGAATAATCTGGTAATAGTTTTATTAACCGCTTTGATTACGCTTGTTTTATTAGGTTTTGCAGGAATCGGAGCATATTATTATATGAACGGAAAAGATTCCCGAATTGCCGGAAATCCGGGCGTTAATAAAAATAAAAACAGTTTCGAAAATATACAAAATCCTGCCGAAAATACGGTTTCGGAAACTCCGAAAACAGAGAAAACTCCGAAACCGACTCCGAAGGAAACGGACGAAAAACCGACTCCCGAAATAGATTTGGAAGCAATAAAACAAGGCATTTCGAGCAGGATTTTTAGTTGGAAATCTCAGGCGGAAGCAATAAATCTGGGCGGTTATATGGACAATTACGCCGATCAAATTGATTATTACAGAAAAAACGGAGCAAGCAAAAATTTTGTCCGAAACGACAAACAAAAGGCTTTTAATAAATACGATTCGATGAAGGTAAATTTGAGCAATATCAGCATCACGGCGAGCAAAGACGGGCAGACGGCATCTGTCGTGTTTGATAAGGAATGGAAATTTTCGGGAGCGGAAGATAATTCTTCCGGTAAAGTTCGGCAGCAGTTAAAATTAAAAAAATCGGGCGAAACTTGGCTGATAACATCGGAAAAAGATTTGAAAGTCTATTAGAGTTCTTACAAAAGTATTGTAAATAATTGAGGGGTCGCGGAGTTTTGGGCAGAAACCCGAATGTCAATGAGGGTGCGTTCGGGAATTAACCGGCAATATCCAAAAAGCACCCTCCATAACTGTCGGGTTTCCGCCTTGAAAAACTCCGCGACCCCTCAAATAATTAAAGTAGAGTTGTTAAATTATGTTCTACAAAAAACTTGAAAAACTATCTGCCGCTTCTGAGCGAACGATACCGGAATCGCCGTCGTCGCTTTAGGCTGCACGTGAACTTGATCGCCGATTTGTATAATTATGCAATTAAACATTAAATTATTTTTGCGAGAGGTCTAATTATTTGTCTTTGTAAAATAGCTTCTGAATTGGTTCTACTGAGAATTTAGTGGAAACAAAGGCGGAAACAAGGGCAGTTATGGAGGGTGCTGTTTGATTACAGACTTGCCGATTTACTAACAGCACCCTTGTTGACACGCGGGTTTCCGCCTTTTTGATGCAGTTCCATTAAATTCTCAGTAGAATCTCTAAATTTACTTTCGGAAACACCATGTAAATCAATTGTTTCAAAAAAAAATATTTTTAATTTTTTTTCTGGACGTTTTTTGAAAAACTGTCGCGTTAATAGATAAGGGAGAAAAATTTTCCCAATATATGTCGGTTTAGAGTTTTAAAATAAAAAAAGGCATTCAACAGAACTAAAATTCGGTTCAGCAGCAACGACTCATTGCAAAAGTCCCGATAAACCCCCCCAGGTAATGTTGAAGGCAAAATAATTAAAACTCTAAATTAATAACATCTCACAAATTATTTCTCATAAGGCGGGCATCTTTTAGATGCTCGCCTTCCCACCTTTTTTTAGCGTTAGAGAAAATAACTTTTTTCACAATCCAACCAATCGAGTGCCGCACCGTGAAGCAGTTTTGCCTTTGCTTCTTCATCATAGCCACGCGATTCGATCAAGTTTCCGGGTTCTAATTCGCCGAGCGGAAACGGATAATCCGTGCCGAGTGCGACTCGTTCCGCTCCGACCAAATTCACTAAATAATCAAGCATTTCGGGCGAATGAACGAGCGAGTCGAAATACATTTTGTCGAGATATTCACGCGGGTTGACATCATTATCAACCGCACACAGATCGGGGCGGACATTAAAACCGTGTTCGATCCTGCCGATGGTAGCGGGGAATTCACCGCCGCCGTGTGCGAATGCGACACGCAAATTCGGCAATTTTTCCAGCACGCCCGAAAATATTAAAGAACAAATCGCCCGCGAAGTTTCCGCCGGCATTCCGACGAGCCACGGCAGCCAGTATTTCGGCATCTCCTGCATTCCCATCATTTCCCAAGGATGAACAAAAATCGCCATTCCCAATTCTTCGCAAGCCGCAAAAAAATCAAAAAATTCGGGTTCGCTTAGATTCTTTTTATTAATATTCGAGCCGATCTCAACGCCGACAAGTCCAATTTCTTTCGAGCGTTCCAACTCTCTGACCGCCAAATCCGTGTCCTGCATCGGGACTGTTCCCAAGCCGATAAATTTCTTCGGATATTTTTCGACGATTTCGGCGATTCCGTCATTTAAAACTTTGGAAACTTCCAAACCATCTAAAGGTTTTGCCCAATACGAAAACATTACGGGAACGGTCGAAAGCACCTGCACGTCAACTCCGTGTTTGCCGCAATCGGCAATCCGCCTTTCCGCCGACCAGCAATTATCTTCAATTTCACGAAAAAAATGCCCGTCATCTTTAAGCATTCTGGCACAACCCGCTTTATGATGTTCGAGTTGGATAAAACCGCCGTAGCCGAATTTTTCCTTCCAATTTGGAATATGTTCGGGAAGGATATGTGTATGAATATCAATTTTCAGCATCTTTTAATTATGTTTGTCTAAGTTTTGAAGTTCGCTAAATGATTTTATCATCTGTTTGAACCGAATCTTTTTCTACAATGGATATTTCATCGTTTTCTTCAAAATTATTTTCTTCAACCGTTTCTTCCTCATCTCGCTTTTCCTGTTCGGTCAGCACATTTTCGGCAGCTTCGGCGATGCGGTCTTCGACCTTTTCACTCGGAGCTTCCGCCGGATGAAAATTTCCTCCGTGATAAAAATATGAATCTTCGTAGAGTTCACGCAGAAATTTCAAAAAAACCTTGCCGATGGCGATTGCCGGAATCGCCAGAACGAAACCAAGCAAGCCGAAAAGTTTTCCGCCGATCAGAAGTCCCAGAAAAACCGCCATCGGATGCAGATTAAGTCTGTCGCCCAAGATTTTCGGGGTCAAAATATAACCTTCCAGAGTTTGAACGGCGAGAAAAACTCCCAGAACGGCAGCAATATTCCATACTCCGCCGCCGTGAGCGATTGTAAATCCGCAGGCGAAAACAACTCCGATAAATGTGCCGACATACGGAATCGCATTCAATAATCCGGCGAGAAGTGCAATTCCAGCCCACGCCGGAACTTCTAAAAACCAAAAACCGACCGCATAGCAAGCCGCCATAATCAATCCGATCAGAATTTGAGACCGCACGTAAGATTCCAGAATCCGCCCGGATTCATCAAACAGACGGCTGAAAGCCTTACGAAAACGCGGAGGAATTAATTCTTCAAAAGACTTTCGCCAAGTCTGAAAATCAATCAGTATATAAAATACAAAGAACGGCACAAGCAGCAGATCGAGCGATGAATTCAGAAACGATATAATAACCGAACCGCCGCTGCCGCTGTCTTCTACTTTAATTTCACCGTTTTCGCCGACAGTTGTTGTTTTGGTTGAAAGATTCTCTTTGTAAAATTCAAACGGACTGCTCAAAAATTGTTCGATCTTATCACCCGCGACGCTTTCCAGAGCCGGTGAATAACGCTTGAGCCAACTTCTCTGTTTCGCGGCATTTTCGGGTGTAAAATTCTCGGCGATCTTTGAAGTCGCTTTTGAGCCTTCTTCCCACATATCGGGCAGAATGTAAGCCAGAAATAAACCGATAACGATGGTTACTATAAAAATAGCGGTGATTGAGGAAATACTCCGCGAAAGCCCTCTTTTTTCACCCTGAATAACCAGCGGATTCAAAAGATAAGCCAAAGCAAAAGAAGCAAGCAGCGGCACGAGTGCTACACTTCCAACGACATAAAGCAAATAAAGAATCATCACCGACACAACGATTGTCGGAATCCAACGCAGCCACCAAAAAGGCGAACGTTCAACGGACGGTTTAACTTTGCTCCATTGATTTTTCATTATTTAATCCCTTGGTTCGAAGGTTTCATTAATACATAAAAGACTTTTCTATCTTACATCGAATTTCGTTTTTTCGGGAGTATTGACAGACATCGGTTCGTTTTTAAGAAGATTGAATAAATAACAGACATTATCAGGAGTAATAAAATGCTCAGTGTGATAAGAATATTTTCCCGCGAATAAACGCGAAAGACCGCGAAAATAAGACAAAAGATTTTCTAAATTTCTTTTTTTGCGTAATTTCGCGTTTATTCGCGGGCTAATTCTTATTTCCAATAATGTCTATTGATAATTTAGAGTTTCTGGTTATTCTTCTCCTGTTTTTCACGCAACTTGGTATATCTGCGATTCCTAAAGTTTTCCACAGGTGGAAAACTCCGGGTTTGAAACTTCGATTTCCATTATTTCGTATATCAAACCGACATACATTTTTTACAAAATTTTTACAAGAGGAGTTCAATGAAGAATAGATTCATCGGTAGTTTTCCGACTTTTATTTTAATATTTTCACTTTTTACAATTTCCCTGCCGCAAGTCGGTTTTGCTCAAACATCCGCTCAAACTGCGACGACAAATGATATTGAGAAAAGGCTTTCTGGCATCGCAGCGAAGATCGAGAAGCGGCGTAAGGAATTGGGAATTCCGGGTTTGAGCGTGGCAATCGTCAAAGACGGCAAAACGATTATGTCGAAAGGTTTCGGTTACAAGGATTTTGAGAAAAAAGTTCCCGTAACGTCCGACACACAGTTTGCCATCGGTTCGGCAACCAAAGCATTTACGGCACTTTCGGTTTTGATGTTGCAGGATGACGGAAAATTATCTTTGGACGATAAGCCGCAGAAATATCTGCCTTATTTTAAGATTAACGATACCGAAATAAATGAAAAAATTCAGATCAGAGATTTATTATCGCATTCTTCGGGTTTGAATCGGACGGATTTGGGCTGGATTACCGGAAAATTGAACGAGGAAGAAATTATTCGCGTGGCGGGAGAAGCAAAACCGGCGGCGAAATTGAGAGAAAGATTTTTGTATCAGAATGTAATGTATCTGGCGGCGGGCGAAATTGTCGGGAAGGTTCAGGATAAACCATGGTCGGAATTTGTTCCGGCGAGGATTTTTCAGCCTCTGGGGATGACGAACAGTTCAATAAACGTCGGGCAAATGCAGAAGGCGAAGGATTATTCATTCGGTTATGAATATAATTTCGATACGAAGCAGACGAAAAAACTGCCGACGCGGGAAATTTCCGCCATCGCTCCGGCGGGTTCGATAAATTCTTCTTCGGACGATATGGCGAAATGGCTGAAATTTATTTTAAGCGGCGGCGAAGCAAACGGCAAAAGGCTCGTTTCAAAAGAAGGTTTTGCCGAATGGATAAAACCGCAGATGAAAATTTCGCCCGACGGGAAAGTTTCCTACGGATTTGGTTGGTTCGTGCAGGAATGGAAGGGTAAAAAGGTTGTTCAGCACGGCGGAAATATTGACGGTTTTAATTCGATGGTGGCGACGATTCCCGAAGAAAATATCGGGTTCGTAATGCTCACGAATGTTTCGGCTTCGTCGCTCGGAGATGAATTGATGCAGATCGTCTGGTCGGGAATTTTGGAAGATATAAGCGATGCTCCGCTAACGGAAGAAGCAAGAAAAGAGATCGGCAAATACCGTTTTGCCCAAGCCGGTTTCGACATCGAAGTAAAGATCGAAGACGGCAAACTCATAGCAATCGTCCCCGAACAGCCGACTTATACTCTGGAAAATGTGGAAGGCAGAAAATACAAACTTTTAAATGCTCCGGCGGGATTTTTTATCACATTTAAGGACGGCGAGGCATTTCTCGAACAACCGCAGGGAAATTTCAACTTGCCGAAGATCGGGGCGGAAATAGAAACGAAAACCGACGATTCCGCCAAAGAATTGATCGGAACTTATGAAGCCGAGCAAGCGAAGGGAAACACGATTGAAATCAGGGAAGTTGACGGAAAGGCTTCGCTCGTCGTCGGAAATCAGCCGCCTTATCCGTTGGTTAAAAAAGCGGAAAATGAATTTATCTCGCCGGATTTGCCCGCCGGTTTTGCAGTAAAAGCAAAACGCGATGCGGACAACAAAATTGCGGGTTTGATTCTCGTTCAGCCGAATGGTGAATTTGATTTCAAATACATCGGCGAAACGGAAAAAACCGCCAAACCAAAAATTTCGGCTGATGAACTGATCGAAAAAACAATCGCGGCACTCGGCGGCGAAGCGAATATGAAAAAACTCGATTCGCGGGTTACGAAATTCGATATAAACTTTGTAAATCAAGGCGTTAAAGGATACGGCACAACTTATCAAAAAGCACCGAACAAATCCGTTTCGGAAACGACCTTGACCGCATTAGGCAAAAATATCGGTTGGGTAAAAGACTACTTTGACGGAACAAAAGGCGGCGGCGAATATAGCTTCGGACGAGATGAAGAATACACCGGACAAAGGCTCGAAGATGTAAAATTCGGCAGTAATTTTTACGGGCTTTCGGGGTGGAAGGACAAATTAAAAAAAGCCGAAGTCGTTAAAACGGATAAGATCGGCGATGAAGAAGTCTATGTCGTTTCGCTCGAACCGAAGGACGCAAACAATATAACGCTGTATGTTTCGACCAAAACATTTTTGCCTTTGCGGCAAATATCTCTCCTCGTTTCAAGCACTTCGCCGCAAAAAATCCCGATCGTCGAAAATTTCAGCGATTACAGAGAAGTTGACGGCGTGATGATTCCCTTCAAAATTTCAAGCATAAATCCGGCGATGGGCGAGATCATCACCTCAATTAAAGAAATAAAACACAATGTAAAAATTTCCGATGATAAATTTCGGAAGTGATCTCTAAAAAAGAAAAAATTCACCACAGAGCCACAGAGAACACAGAGAAAAGGTGAGGAACAGATAAAATAAAAAGCGAGAATTTAAAAAAATCTCTGTGGCTCTGTGCCTCTGCGGTGAAAAATTCTTATCGTGCGTAACATCAGTTATAAATTAATTTCATCTGCTTTTCGTTTTTATTTATCTAAGCATCATCAAAACATTTCTCGTTCTCGCCCCGTCAAACTCGCACAGGTAAATTCCCTGCCAGCGACCTAAAAGAAGTTTCCCGTCTGCAAACGGAACGGTAACGCTTGAACCCGTCAGCGAAGATTTTATATGCGAATCGGCGTTGTGTTCAAAATGTTTGAAGCCTTCGTAATACTGCGGGATCGTGTTCTTTAAAAATAATAAAATATCGTGTTTTACATCAGGATCGGCGTTCTCGTTTATTGTCAAACCGCACGTTGTGTGCTGCGTAAAAAGAACGCAGATTCCTTCACCTGTTTCGGGTAAATTTTGAGCAACTTCGCTTGTGATTTCAATTAATTCTTCGCGTTTTGTTGATTGGACTTTTATTGTGTTCATAATAAGAAATTTAACCACATAGATACATAGAAAACATAGCTGAAGAAAAGAAAATAGGACGCAAAGAAGGAATAAATTCTTATCTTTGTGTCCTATGTTTCTATGTGTTTAAAAAAGTTCTTACTCTTTTACAGTTTCTTTTCAGCAGGAGTTTTAACTGTTTGTTCAACCTTGACTTTTGGAATCAGCTCGGCTTGGGGAGGAACGGTTTTGCTCAAACTGATATGCGGAGCGATAATTAATGCGACGATGCTCATAAGTTTTATAAGAATGTTCATCGAAGGTCCCGAAGTGTCTTTGAACGGATCGCCGACGGTATCGCCGGTAACGCTTGCTTTGTGGGCTTCGCTTCCTTTGTATTGCATTTCGCCGTTGATCTCGACACCCGCTTCAAATGATTTTTTGGCGTTGTCCCAAGCACCGCCCGCGTTGTTTTGGAACATTCCCATTAAAACA
This sequence comes from Pyrinomonadaceae bacterium, assembly GCA_041744535.1. Classification (GTDB taxonomy): domain Bacteria; phylum Acidobacteriota; class Blastocatellia; order Pyrinomonadales; family Pyrinomonadaceae; genus Aridibacter. The sequence goes on along the minus strand of JBGTKR010000167.1, from coordinate 4,555 downwards.
CCGGAAACGGTTACGCCGGCTAATAAACCGCCGAGAACTTCCGGTCCGAAGGCAAATCCGACGACAACCGGAGTAATTAGAGCGATTGCACCGGGAAGCATCATTTCTCTGAGCGATGCCTGAGTGGAAATAGCGACGCATTTATCGTATTCCGGTTTCGCTTTATACTCCATAATTCCCGGAATTTCCTTGAACTGCCGCCGGACTTCCTTAACCATTTCCATCGCCGCTCTGCCAACCGCCGCAATACAAAGAGAAGAAAAGATAAAAGGAATCATTCCCCCGACAAGTAATCCGGCAAGAACGTCCGCTTTATAAATATCAATCGAGCTAATTCCGGCAAGACCGACGTAAGCGGCAAATAATGCCAGAGCCGTCAGAGCCGCCGAAGCGATTGCAAAACCTTTTCCGGTGGCGGCGGTTGTGTTTCCGACGGCATCCAAAATATCCGTTCTGCCGCGAACTTCTTTCGGAAGTCGGCTCATCTCGGCAATTCCTCCGGCGTTGTCGGCAATCGGTCCGAAAGCGTCAATCGCAAGCTGCATCGCCGTCGTCGCCATCATTCCGGCGGCGGCAATCGCCACGCCGTATAATCCGGCAAAGTAATGAGATAAATAAATTCCGGTTGCCAGAATAAGCGTCGGAACTAAAGTTGATTCCATCCCGACGGAAAGACCGCCGATGATGTTTGTCGCCGCACCCGTGTCGGATTGCTGGACGATTGAATTAACCGGACGTTTGCCCATCGCCGTATAAAATTCGGTTACGATACTCATTAAAGCACCGACAAATGAACCGACCAAGATCGCCAGAAAAACTCCCGTTTTCGTGAAGCTATGACCTCGAAGTTCCATATTTTCGGGCATCAGCCACATCACGATAAAGTAACAGGCAATTGTCGTAATAATAACCGAAGTCCAGTTGCCGATGTTGAGTGCTTTTTGAACATTGCCGTTATCGTCGGAGATTCTGACAAGCGTAAAACCGATGATCGAAAATATAATTCCGAGTCCGGCAATCAGCATCGGAAGAAGCATCGGAGAAAGTCCGCCGAAACCGTCGTTTGTCGCCACTATTTCTCTGCCCAAAACCATTGTCGCTAAGATTGTCGCCACATAAGAACCAAACAAATCCGCTCCCATTCCCGCCACATCGCCGACATTATCGCCGACGTTATCGGCAATCGTCGCCGGATTTCTGACATCATCTTCGGGAATTCCCGCTTCGACCTTACCGACCAAATCCGCTCCAACGTCAGCCGCCTTCGTATAAATTCCGCCGCCGACTCTGGCAAAAAGTGCGATTGATTCCGCACCTAAAGAAAATCCGGCGAGAACCTCAATCGCTTTTTCCATTGCGGGTCCATTAACCGATGCACCGATACTCACGACATAAAGGTTATAAAAAATGATAAAAAGCGAACCCAAACCCAAAACCGCAAGTCCGGCAACGCCGAGTCCCATCACCGTTCCGCCCGTAAAGGCAACTCTTAAAGCTTCCTTCAAACTTGTGCGAGCGGCTTGAGTTGTCCGCACATTCGCTTTGGTGGCGATGTTCATTCCCAAGTAACCGGCAAACGCACTAAAAACCGCACCGATAATAAACGAAACCGCAATAAACGGAGATGACGTTTCGACCATCGTTCCCGACCAACCGAGAATCGCCGCCGCAACAATCGCAAAGTAAGTCAAAACCTTCCATTCAGCCTTCAAAAATGCCATCGCACCTTCGGCAATATAGTTTGAAAGTTCAACCATATTTTCTTCGCCCGCCGGCTGCTTAGACACCCAAGCAGACTGAATTGCCATCACGACCAAACCGAAAATCCCCAATGCCGGGATCAAATAAAGAATTATAGATTCCATTAAAAAACCACCTGTTTTATGATTAAATTACTGTATTAAAATCGTCGAATATTAATTATTTTCTCACCTTACACAAAAGAAAACTTCTTTTAGTGCGTAACATCAGTAAATAATTATAAATGATGAGTTTTATCTCAAAACCAAGTATTATCTATAATTTTAAGAAAATTACAAAGTGCGGAAAGTAAAACGAAAGAGAAATCTTGTGTTTTTTTTCAAGTTTATAATAAAAAAAAGCCCGAAACTTATAAAGTTTCAGACTTAATTTCCAAATTTTGTTTTTAGATTAAGATGTTACGTTGCGACCTGTGGCTAAACGATAAATAGCTAAAACTATAATCGCACCGATAATTGCAAATAGAAAAGTCGGGATTGAACCTCCGATATTATCGAATGAACTAACCATTCCGAATCCGAAAAGTGTTCCGACAAATCCGCCGACTACTGCTCCGACGATACCTAAAATCGTTGTTATAATTACGCCGCCGCCATCCGGTCCCGGCATAATCAATTTTGCTAAATAACCTGCTAAAAATCCTAAAATTAACCAAATAAGTAATGAAATCATTTTTTTCTCTCCTGTTTTTTTTTTAACGTATTGTTTCAATTCATTTATTCTACAAAATTAAAATAAATGAACTACATAGTTAAAAATACAACAATTTCTATGCCTAAACTATAAGCTAACTGAATAAACGAGTTAGCATAATACATTTTTTATTTTGATTGTTTAAGATCAGTTTTTGTATCTTTATCATACATTAAATTTGAAAATTTTTGACATTCGGAAGCTACCGTATTTTAATTACAAAACTTACGTTTCCGTTGTTGTTTGGAGAAGTAAAAGAAAGCGAACCCGCCGTTACACGCCAGCGAATTGCTTTGACCAGCCGATCATAATCCGCACCCGCTCCGCCGCCGGTGCTGACGGGTGTGTAATTCCAGGTGGCGATTGTCGGGTTTGCCGGATCATAATCGCTTGAGAATTCTATCGTAAAGGTCATTCCGGTCGTTCCGGTATTTGCTGTTGCGGTTGTAAGTTTATAGTCGGTGCTGGCGGGAATTGCATCTACAATAACCAAACCCGAAGCGTTTGAACCGCCGGAATTTGAAAAATCTATTTTGTAACTTAATTCCGTGCCGGGCAGCTGCGGGGCGGATTCGCAATTTGCAGGTAGAAAACAGGACTTTACAAGTTCGACTCTCGGAATGCCCGTAACCGTTACATCCTCATTTGTGCTTGAAGCGGAATTATAGCTTGCCGTCGTCGTTCCGCTCGGAACTATACGGGTTGGGCTGAGATAAACTGCCGTCGCCGGATTTTGATGTGTGCCGGAAGAAACTCCCGATGAAATTTGGACATTAAAGTTTATTACGACGCTGCCACCGCCCGGAATTGTAAATTGTCCCCATTGCGGAACGGTTGCTCCGGCTGTCGGATTTGTGGTTGAAGGTCGGGTCGCTCCGCCGTTTAATGTAATTGAAACGGTGCTTGTATAAGTAAATCCGCTTGCAGCGGGTTGCGGTAGAACATCCGAGATATTTAACTGGGCTGCCGCCGCCCGATTTGCCGCGTTGGACACGGTGATCGAATAACTTGCCGCAACGCCGCTCGAAGTATTTGTAACGGTTGGAGTAGAAGTTGATTTTGTAACGGTTAGATTCGGAACGCATTCCGCTCCCGAAGATACTCCGTTGATCGAACCCGAACCGATAAAATTATTAACCGTTCCCGCCGAACCCGGTAAAGAGCCGTAGGCATCGCTGCTTGAAGTAGAAGTTCCGTTAGCCCCGCCGCTGACATTTGTCGAGCCGAAAGAAGCGTTGGAAAAAATAACGCCGCCGCCGCCGCCGCCGCCGGGTCCGTGCAGTGCTGTAGCAACAAGTGTATCGCCGCCGTTGCCGCCTCTCGCCGTTGTGCCGATTCCGGTTAATCCCGTCGTATTAGCCGATGTTAAAATGATCGAACCGCCCGCACCGCCGCCGCCCGCTCCGTCGCCGCAGCAAGTCGGATTTGAATCGGGAGCATTTCCGCCGTTGGCGTTTATCGTGCCGCTTCCCGAAACAGAACCCGTGCGAATCATTATGATTCCGCCGCCGATTCCGCCGCTTGCTGTTGTCGTCGCACCGTTATTACTAGTTGCCGCACCGCCGCCGCCGCCCATAATCAGGCGATTCGCCGCCGCTGCCGTAAAAGCCGCACCGCCGACACCGCCAACCGTCAAATTTGAACTCCAACTGTTGCCGCCGAGTCCGCCCGCACCGCCGTTGCCGCCGCCGCCGCCGCCGGAATTCTGATCGTTGGCGGATGGTCTTCCGTCTGTTGCACCGCCGCCTGCATTTCCGGGAGCACCGCGATAATAACTGCCGTTTGGATAGCCTTCGACCAGATTATCATTTCCTAAAAGTCCGTCCCACGTATAACGTGGTGTGCCGACGATTCCCTCACCTTTTGAAGCACCGTTATTGTTTGAAGATACGCCTCTATAATCCGTATTGCTTCCCGCACCGCCCGTGAAACTGCGACCTAATCCGCCGCGAAAACCTTTTCCGGCAGCGGTGATTGTTCCGCCGTTCATATTAAGATTTCCCGCCACATCGAAAGCGACGACACCGCCCGAAGTTCCGTCCCAAGCGGCGGCACGAACCGTTCCCGAAACGGTTGCCGAAGAATACTGCGGTATTCTGAT
>JBGTKR010000166.1:0-10141 GCA_041744535.1 Pyrinomonadaceae bacterium | reverse complement strand
CAAACAAGTCTGTTCAGATTGGGATGTGAAATAATCCAAGAGGTATTATTTGAACTAAAGAGATATTCGGAAGTAAATATCTTTACAATTCTAAGATGCTGACAACAGATGGCTTATGCCGTTTTGTCCCGTGCAGAGAATTTTTATAGGCAAACCTTTCATGGGTTTTTTGCAACTATGATAATACTGGTTGTCAAAATTTTTTGACTTGTTAAAAAGAATGAGCGTTTTGGACGGTTTTTGTTTGAATTTGTATTAAATATTTAACACAAGTTAAAGTTAATGAGCGTTTTGAACGGTTTTCTCTTGACAGATCAACGATTTTGGGTTAGATTCTAAATATCGGATTTTTACAATTAGTCAAATCGTTTTAATACAAGGGGGAAGGTAAAAAAGATGGGACAAATAGCATATTCGGAAATAGCAGACAAAACTCCATTGCACCAGCGTGTATTGGCTAGATTGCAGGCACAAGTGAGTTGGGAAGACGAGAACAACAACGAGAAGATCTCGATCTTGGGAACGACTGAAAATGTGGGTGAAACTACCGCATTGGTCAACTTGGATATTCTTCCGCACGTCGGCAGCAGTGTGAAGATACGTTTGATGGATGAAAATAACACGATAATCGAAACTTCGGCGGAAGTTATCAGAGTTGAACGCGATCCGGGCAAACCGCAGGCGGCACTTAATATAGTTGAAAACATAAAGAAATGGAAGGATACGGCGATAACCGCCGCACAGGATTGGGTAACGAGAGATACGAAACTCAATTATGAAGATGACGGTTGGCTGAATTAGCGGGAAAAGGGACGAGGGACGAGGGACGAGGGACGAGAGAAGAAAATTTACATTCCCTCGTCCCTCATTCTTTTTAAATTGAAGTTATGAAAAATCAAGTCCGGGAACTAACATTTTACTTGTCCCTTGCCACTTGTCCCTCGTCCCTTTCTGATTTAATATGTTTTTTTTAAAACGGCAAACGAAGTTTTTACCGCAGGCATCTTTATAAACAATGAAAAAGATTATTATTTTCGCCATTATATTATTTACGTTTAATTCCGTTTTTGCACAGACGGCAAAACCTCTGACGCAAGCCGAGTATGTCAAGATGTTATATGCTGCGGAAAGGGATTCGGGCAAAAAGGATGAACTTATCGAAGCGATCCGCCGCCGCGGGATTGATTTTGAATTGACGAGCGGTTTGCGGAGTTTGACGGCGACAAAAGGTCGCAACGATGCGGAACTCAAACGCACCGTCGAAGAAGCGAAACGCCGCCGCGAAAATCCTTCCGTCGGACAACTTCCTAATGCGGAGGAAGTTGCCAAACTTTTGAGCGAAACCCGACAAAATACTTTGGCGGCGGTTGACGAAATGCCGGATTTTGTCGTTAAACAAAGAATCAGGCGTTCGGCGGCTTATGCCGGAACAAATAATTTCAAGAGTTTAGACCGTTTGGTCGTCGCCGTCAGTTATCGTGCCAGCGGACAGGAAGAATACAGACTTTTGTCAAAAAACGGCGTTTTGGAAAGCAATTCGCAGTCAAAACAAAGTTACAGCGAGGTCGGCGGAACGAGTTCGACGGGAGAATTTGTCAGCGTTTTGGCGACTATTTTCAAACCGGAAAGCGGCACGAAGTTTGAAGTGGTTGATACGGACACGATTTCCGAAAGACCAGCGGTGGTTTTCGATTATTTAATCAAACGGGACAAAGCCAAACAAAAAATAACTTCATTCGGATACATTGCCGATTCGACCATCACGGGAATCAAGGGAAGAATCTGGATTGACCGCGAAAAATTCCGTGTGTTGAAAATCGAAAGTATCGCCACGGAAATTCCGAATGATTTTCCCGTCCGCACGGCAAGCCGGACGATTGATTACGAATGGGCGAAAATCAACGATCAGATGTATCTGCTCCCGTCTTTATCGGATGTTCGGCTGACCTTTCGGCAGGGAAAGGAAGTTTTTGAATCACGCAATTTGATACAGTTTAAGGATTATCAGAAATTCGGTTCGGAAGTTATTATTCTCGATGATGATGATACGGATATTCCGGTTGAAGACAATACAAAAACTCAGACAGATTCGCCGGATGAAGATAATTAAGCAGCTTACATAAGGCAAAAGAAAAGTTCACCACAGAGTCACAGAGAACACAGAGAAAAGCTGAAGAATATATAAAATAAAAACAAAGAATTTAAAAAAAATCTCTGTGTTCTCTGTGGCTCTGTGGTAAAAAATTACTTTACAAACTTTTTTTTGTTAATTGATAGAAAATAAAACTTTTCGTTACACCTGTTTGGATTTTTTACAGAGAAAATCCGAGCCAGATCAAGACGGCGGGAACGATCAGCCAGAGCAGTCCTTTTACAAAAAAGAACATAAAGCCCCAGAAGCCGAAGCGTTTTATCCATTTGGCGGATGAAGATTGTTTTTCGTCTGTTTCAAAATCCTGCATTACATTTATAAAAATAACTTTTTACTTTTGTCTTTGCAAATTTCTAAATATAAGATTTGTTAAGTTCTCCGCAGAACAAATCTTAAAATTCCAAACTTAAAACGCTTTGCTCGAACTCATAAAATTAGATAATACAATAAAACTGGACATACGCTATGCCCGTGAAGATAATTTCGTCGGTCGCCCCGTTTATCAAGAGGCACGTGCATTTCTCCAACCCGTTGCCGCAAAATCGCTCATCCGCGTTAATCAAAAATTAAGGAAAATTAATTTAGGATTGGTAATTTTCGACGGCTATCGTCCGTGGTCGGTTACAAAACTTTTCTGGGAAGTCGTTCAAGCAGACCAAAAAAAATTCGTCGCCGATCCCGCGAAAGGCTCAAAACACAATCGCGGCTGTGCGGTTGATCTGAGTTTGTTTGATCTAAAAACGGGAAACTTGCTCGAAATGCCTTCGGATTTTGACGAGTTTAACGAAAAAGCCTCGCCCGATTACGATGGCGGAACTGATAAAGAACGCGAAAATCGTGATCTTTTACGCCGGATGATGGAATCCGAAGATTTTATCGTCAATCCGAAGGAATGGTGGCATTTTGATCACAAGGATTGGGAAAATTATAAAATCTACGATATTCCGTTTTCGCAATTCGATATAACAAAAAAGGCGGTCAAAAAAGACCGCCTCAAAATTGAAACCTAATAATTTAATAAAACTACTTGCTTTCTTTCACCTTTATCAAATTTCCTTCCGTATCGAGATAACGAATCGTTCCGCCTAAAGCATCAATTTCCTTGAGTTTCGGCTCGATCACGTTTTTATCACCGACGATTAAAATCGCCATTTTATCGGGCGTTAAATATTTGTTCGCCACGCGATTTATATCTTTAAGCGTTACGGCATTTACTTTTGACAGATAATCATTAAAGTATGTGTCGTTCAATCCGTAAACAACCAAATTTGAAAGTTGTCCAGAGATTTGTCCGACGGTTTCCATTGTTCGCGGAAAACGTCTGATGACGCTTTGTTTATTGTAATCGAGTTCGCCTTCCGTAACGGGAAGTTCGCCGCGGATTCCTTTGAGTTCTTTTAGGAATTCGAGAACGGATTCTTTGGTAACGGCGGTTTGAACTCCGGCGGAAGCCGTAAACGGTCCCGCACCTTTGCGGTATGAAAATCCGCTTCTCGCTCCGTATGTGTAACCTTTGTCTTCCCGCAGATTCAGGTTCAAACGGGCGGAAAATTGTCCGCCGAGAATCGAATTCATAACCTGCAGCGGGACATAATCGGGATTACCACGCGAAACGCCCACCTGTCCGATCTGAACGATGCTCTGAGCCGCTCCCGGTTTATCAACTATGTAGATTCCCGGTTTGTCGAATTGATTCGGTTCGGGAACATTTACATTCGGAACTTTGCCTTGCTTCCAACCTGCAAAAGCCTTTTCGAGTTTCGGCAGAAGCATTTTGGATGTTACATCGCCGACCACGATCAAGGTCGCATTGTTCGGACGATAATAAGTTTCGTAGAAATTGACCAAATCCTCGCGTTGAATTTCTTTGACCGAATTTTCGTCCCCGCCGAGAGATTTGCCGTAAGGATGTGCCGTGCCGTAGAGCAGTTTGCTGTAAGCGACATCGGCAATCGCATCGGGATTATCCTTGCGTTGCAGGAAGCCGATCAAGGCACGTTTTCTGGTCGTTTCGAGTTCGTCCTTCGGAAAGACGGGATTAAGCAAAACATCCGCATACAGATCCAAAGCCGTGTCGAGATGTTTTGTCAGAGTCCGCATAGATGCATTGGTCGAATCCCACCCCGAACCGATGCCGATGTTTGCTCCGATCTCCTGCTGGGCGTTGGAAATATCGGTTGCCGAGCGGGTTTTTGTTCCCGATTCGAGCAATCCGGCGGTCAGCGAAGCCAAACCTTCCTTACCGTCTGGATTTGCCGAACCGCCCGTGTTTATTACCAGATTCATCGAAACAATCGGTAATTCATTTTGCGGCACGATCCAAACTTCCATTCCGTTCGAGAGTTTTTTCTTCTCGATCGAAGGAATGCTGAATTTAGGATTTGCTCCCGCCTTCGGCAAATTTTTTGAATAATCGGTTTGCCCCGCTTTTGATTCTTTTTCTTCCGATTCATTTTCATCAACGGAAACCGAAGTCGGACGATTTGCCGCCGAATTTTTCGGTGTGCCGTCTTTTTCGCCGCGGACAAAGGTCATTACGAGCCGGTCTTTGCCGAGATATTTTTTCGCCACCCGCTGAACGTCTTCCGGCGTAACCGCACGATATTTATTGAGTTGTTCCTGAAAAGTATCGGGCTTGCCCATAAATGTCGCATTACTGTTCATCGCATCGGCTTTGCCTAAAATCGTTTCCAAACCGAAAACGAACTGTGATTCGACACCGTTTTTCGCCCGCATAACTTCTTCTTTTGAAGGCGGATTCATTTTGATATTTTCAATTTCAGCATTGATCTGTTTTTCAACTTCATCCAAATTTACATTCGGGCGTGCCGTCGGAACGATCAAAAATGTTCCGCCGATCTCGCGTGTCGAATTGCTTGCAAAAATTGACTGAACTTTTTCCTGTTCATAAACCAATTTGCTTTGCAGACGCGAACCTCTTCCCGAAGAAAGAATCGAAGCCAGAATATCGAGCGGTGCTTCGTCCGGGTCATTTGCGGGAACTGTGTGCCAGACCATATAACGCCGCGGCAAGCGAACATCGTCCTCATAAGTCTTGCGAATCTCTCCGTTTAGCGAAGGTGCTTTCGGATTCGGACGATCAATGTTCTCGCCTTGTTTGATCGGACCGAAATATTTTTCAACCCATTGTTTTGCCTGTTTTTCGTCAAAATCTCCGGCGATCACGAGCGAAGCATTGTTCGGTGCGTAATACTTACGGAAAAACTTCTGCACGTCTTCCATCGAAGCGGCTGATAAATCTTCAAGCGAACCGATCGTCGTCCAGCTATAAGGGTGATCGGCGGGATAAATCAGCTTGGAAATTTTCTCGGAAGCCGTTCCGTAAGGGCGATTATCGTAATTTTGACGGCGTTCGTTTTTAACGACATCGCGTTGGTTGTTCAGTTTGTCTATCGTCATTGCTTCAAGCAGTCCGCCCATTCGGTCGGCTTCCATAAACAGAGCGAGTTCTAAGAAGTTTGACGGCAGAACTTCGTAATAATTCGTGCGGTCGGGATTGGTCGAACCGTTTATATTTGCACCCGCTTTTTGCAAAGGTCCGAAGTATTCGTCGTTATAATTTTTCGAGCCTTGAAACATCATATGTTCAAACAGATGTGCAAAACCCGTTTTGCCCTCGACCTCGTTTTTCGAACCGACGTGATACCAGACATTGACCGCAACGATTGGCGTGGATTTATCCTGGTGCATAATCACACGCAAGCCGTTTTTTAATTTGTATTCCTTATAATTGATCTTCGGTAAATTATCGCCCTTTTGTGCTGAAACAAATGTTGTCATAAGTAATGTTAATATGGCTAAAAAGACAAGTGTTCGCTTGAAATTCATCGTTTACTCCTTTTTTAATAAACTGTTGTTTTTTGATTATTATTAGATTGTAAATAGAAAATAGTGAATTGTAAATAGAGTTAGTTTCTTGTCTATCTACAATTCACTATTTTCTATTTACAATTCACTATTTACAATTCACTATTCACTAATTTAAACCTTAGCCACCGCCACTATTTTCTCTTGTTTGGAAACGACGACTCCGCCGGGTTTTTCGACCGTTACGGCAAATTGCTTGGGTTTTTTTACGTTTATTCCCGGATCAACCGGAATTGTAACTTCGCCGTTTTTGTCCACGTTGAAAACTCCGCCGTTAATTGGAGTTTCCCCTTGCGTTTCGTCAAAAATCCAAAGTTGATAAGTTTCCTTGTTCGGATCATTAGTCGGAAGTCCGCGAAAGGTCGTGAAACCTTTTTGCTGCGAATTGCTCCAGACGATTTCGCCCGATAGATTTTCACCTTCCTGCGGCGAAGTCCAGTTTCTTTTAACCACATCTTCAGCCGAAGCGAGCAGTTGCTGTTTTTGTTCGGCAGCAGTCGGTTGTTTTTCGGCGGTTGGTTTATCGGGTTCGATTCTCGTAAACCAGATATTTGCGATCAGAGCAAGACAAGCCGCCGCCGCAAATCCCCAACCAAGCCATTGCATAAATGAAATTCGCGGTTCTTCGACAGCGGCAACGTCGTTGATCGTTCCCTGCAAAGGTTTCGGATTTTTATCGCCGGAACTATGATCGTTTTCGGTTTCCGGCAGTTTGCCTTCCACTTCAATTTCCTGCGGAAAGTATTCACTTGCCTGAGTTGAAAGTTTTGCATAAAGCGATTCGGGCATAGTTTCAAACGCTTTTACTTCGCTCAAAAAGATTGCCGAAACCGCCGCGTCAAATGATTTATTATCTGCAAAGTTCGGGAATTCCCGGTTTAAGTTTTCCAGTTCGTTTAATTCTTCTTTATTTAATTCAAAGATTGCCTGATCGGCTAGGAGTTCCAGCAATCTTTCTTTTTTAATTTCATTATTCATTTATGCTGACACCTCCTTTTCAGATTCGAAATCCTTCTTTTTTATTGCCTCTCTGACTTCTATCAAACCGCGTCGGGCGTGTGTTTTTACCGTTCCGAGCGGCATTTTCAAAGCATCGGCAATTTCCTGATGCGAAAAACCCTGCACGATCGAAAGCTGTAAAACCTTCTGTTGTTCGGGACGTAACTCTCTCATCACTTCCGCCGCTTGTTTAGCTTCGAGGTTTGTTTGAATCGTTTGATCTTCGTTTTCCGAAGGTTCAACCAAAATATCTTCAAAAGAATCAATATGAGGTTGACGGGTTGTTTTTCTCAGACGATCAATCAAACGCCGCCGGGCGATCATCGCCACATAAGTCGTTTCCGATGATTTTGAATCATCAAATCTCCCGGCGGTTTTCCAGACATCTATAAAAATTTCCTGCACCGCATCTTCCGCCTCATTGACATCCGCCAACATCCGCCGAGCCAAAGACCAGACCAAGCCGCCGTATGTGTCCAGACATTCCTGGACAGCGGTCTTATCTCCCGAAGCAATTCGTTGTAAAATTCTTTCAGCCACTATTTTTTTTGTTTCTAAATTTCTAATAACAGAATACTTACTATATTAAACCAAGAAACCGTCGGATGGAAATTTAACTACTCGAAAATCATATAAATTTGCCGGCTTTTAGCTTTTTAATCGTAGAAAAAACAACAAGAGGTATTATCGTATAATAATTTTTTGTATGTATTTCGGGCTAAGAGATTTGATTATCAAATAACTAACAAGTGTGAAATTATAAAACTTGTCGAAAATAGTTCTTTTAACTTATTACTCTGTAAATTAAGGTTTTTAACTATTCGACCTTTGCTCCTTTGCTCCTTTGCGGGAAATTAAATTGTGTTGTTTCAGTAGTTTGAGATTTCCCGCAAAGTTGCCAAGAACGCAAAGAAAAAACCAAGAAATTTAAATTACAAAGTGCGTATGTTTTTTTGTTTTAATAAACAAGAAGACAAATTTTATGTTTTCCGCCTAACATAATGATATTCGGAAAAGTTTCTCTATTAGATTTAAAAAAGATTAAAAAAACCTAAACGCTTAAGAATTAAGCAGAAGATGGTGATTATCGAAGGTAATTGTTCAACTGAGTTGTGTTTGTTTAAAGAATTTTGAGATCAGATAGATAATTAAAAGAGTAAAAGTAGTGGCGGCGGAGATCAGACAGAATTGGCAAAAAGCACCGATGACAAACGCTTGCAGATAGATCAGCCACGCCGTAAAGATCGCCATCAGAACGACCAAAATGCCGAAAATATTCCACAGTTTATAATTTCCGTAAAATGTAAGAACCGCCAGACTGAAAACTAAAAAATAAGTAAACGCACCGAAAGCCGCCGTCGGAATCCCGAAAATTTCGGCGTAAGAACTCTTTAAAACCTGTTCGCAGCCCGTTATAAAATTGCACGGAACATTTTTGTCGGTAAAATGCTTCGCCGTCAGATAAGCCGAATCCAGCAAACCGAATAACGCAACGACAGCCGCAAAAATTGCGGGTTTTGCGACTGTGTTCTTTTTGGTAATTGCTTCGGAACTGCTCATTTATTTCTTGGGTTCAACGGGTTTCGTGTCTTCTTCTTTGTTTGCATCGGAAGACATATTTTTGTTATCGGATGAATTACTTTCCGATGAAGGTTGTTCGGGTTCGGATGTTTGTTGGAATTTTGCCAGTTCCGCATCAATTATATTTGACATCAGATCAACTTCCAACTGTTCCGCCGGAATCGGTCTGCCGTTAATAAGAACCGTCGGAGTTGACCGGATGCCTAAAGCGTTTCCACGCTGAATATCAAAATCTACACGCTGTTTCGCCTGCACGCCGAGCATATCGTTTTTGAATTTTTCAACGTCCAAACCGATTCTCGCTGCGTAATCGGAAAACTGCTCCTGCGGGTTATCCAGATTCGACCACTGCGTTTGATTCCTGAAAAGTAAATCCTGCATCTCCCAGAATTTACCCTGTAAACCCGCCGCTTCCGCTGCAACCGCCGCACCGTAAGCGTTTTTGTGAACCGTTATGAGCGGAAAATTACGGAAAATAAATTTGACGCGGTTGCCGTATTTAGCACTTATCTCGTTCATTTTCGGATGAACAAAACCGCACGTCGGACATTGAAAATCCGCAAATTCTTCGATCACGACGGGCGAATTCACCGCACCTTTAAAGTGTGCCGGAGTCGCTCCCTGCGGTGCTTTGTCATAACCCGGCAGTCTGTTGTCCTGCGGCGTTTGTCCGTTGTTTGCCGTTGCCGTATTATTTTGAGCCGTTTCATTATTATTACCCGATTGCGAAATCCACCAGATTCCGACAATCGTGGCGAGAAAAATTCCGCCGATAATTATAAAAGGCATTACGCCGCTGCCAGTTTCTTTTTTTATTGTTTGTTTTTCGTTTGCCATTATTTTTTATTAGTGAACTGTAAATAGTAAATAGTAAATTGTAAAAACCTATTCACTATTTACTATTTACTAACCTAAAACCTTTCGCCGCTTTTTGCCGACCTTTCGTTCTTCTAAAATTTCGATTGTTTCCTTAACTTTTGTATAAATTCCATCTGCGTCCAGACCGTATTTTGCCAGAAGCAATTTCGGATCGCCGTGTGTGATTATTCGGTCGGGAACGCCCATTCGCACGACTTTTATACTGTCGAGCATCGAGTTTTCTTCTAAAAGTTCCATTACCGCCGAACCGAATCCGCCCGCCAAATATGCTTCTTCAACCGTTACGATCAAGCGGTTTGTTTGTGCCAGCATCAGAATCAATTCCGAATCGAGCGGTTTGACGAATCGTGCATTTATCACAGTTGCATAAATTCCGTCTTTTTTCAGTTCGTCTGCCGCTTCGAGTGCGGGATAAACCATCGAACCGTAAGCTAAGATCGCAATTTCGCCGCCTTCCTTTAAAATTTCCGCCTTGCCGATTTCCAACAATTCGGGTTTTTGTGAAATATCAACTCCAACGCCCGCACCACGCGGATAACGAATCGCCGTCGGACCTTTATGTTCAACCGCCGTTAAAAGCATATTCCGCATCTCATTTTCATCCTTCGGCGACATCAAAACCATATTCGGATAACCGCGAAA
>JBGTKR010000165.1:0-7881 GCA_041744535.1 Pyrinomonadaceae bacterium | reverse complement strand
ACTTCGATAACTTCCGATCCCAAAATCGTTTCCTTAACGGGAACTGTTTCGGTTACGGATATTTCTTCCACCACTTCTTCGACCGATACATCCGCTTCGGGAACTATTTCGGATTCCGGTTCTGTTTCAACTTCTTCCTGTATTTCTTCTGCTTGTTGAGTTTCCTCTGCTTGTTGAGTTTCCTCGATTTGCGTTTGTTCTCCTTCAACAATTTCGGCTTCCTTGCTTTCAGACTCATCCGAATTTTCAGCTTTGGCGGAAACTTCTTCGGATGCCGCCGTTTCATTTCCCGATGTTTCGGAAACTTCCGCTTGTATTTCGGCTGTTTCCAATTCCGCTTCGTCTGCGGTTTTCTCCGCTTCGTCTGCGGACGTTTCACTTTCGGCAGTTTCCGTTTCCGCTTCCGCTTCTTCCGACTCGTCTTTCTGTTCTTTTAACGCAACAACCTTTTTCGCCGATTCAATTATCGTTCCCGCATCGTCTATACTGAGATCAATAATTCCTGTCAATTCATCAATACTCAGATTCGATAGACTTTCAATGTCTTCAATGCCTTTTTCAGCTAAAACGTCAACGTGAACCGCTGAAATTCCGTCAAGTGCCGTGATCGGAACGGCTTCGCCGGAAGCCATCATTTGTCCCATCTGCCTGTTAATTTCCTGTTTCAGAACTTCTTCGCTGACAATATCTATATCCCAACCGACCAATCTCGTTGCGAGGCGGACATTCTGTCCGCGTTTGCCGATTGCCAGCGATAACTGATCTTCGCCGACGATCACTTCCATTTTGCGTTCATCAATATTTGTAATTCTAACTTGCGAAACTTTTGCCGGACTCAAAGCGTTTGCCGCAAAAACCGAAGGTTCATCCGACCATTCGATAATGTCAATTTTCTCACCGCGTAATTCCTTGATGATCGCCTGCACCCGCGAACCCTTCATCCCGACGCACGCTCCGACCGGATCAACATCCTTTTCATTTGATGAAACGGCGATTTTCGCTCTGTCGCCCGGTTCGCGGACGGCGGACTTTATAACTACCGTATCGTCATAAATTTCCGGCACTTCCATTTCAAAAAGTCTTTTGAGAAGTTCCGATGACGCACGAGAAACGATAACTTGCTGTCCTCTTAATTCCTTGCTGACATCGGAGATAACTACGCGAACTCTTTCATTGATGCTCCACGATTCGCTTCTGACCTGTTCTCTTTTCGGCAGAACGGCTTCAAGATTCGTTCCGAGATCAACAATTATATCGCCGCGTTCAAATCTTTTGACCAAACCGTTTATCAATTCGCCTTTGCGGTCAATGTATTCATCGTAAACCTTCTCGCGGATCGCTTCACGCACTTTTTGAACGAGAATTTGTTTAGCCGTCTGAGCCGCGATTCGTCCCAATTCTTCGGTAGGCAAAGGCAGCAGAAGCATATCGCCGAGTTCGAGTTCATCGCTTCCGGTCAGTTCAATCGCCTCTTCCATCGAAAGTTCGGTTGTCGGGCTTTCGACTTCTTCGACAATAACTTTTTGAGCTGAAATTTCGACCATTCCGAGTTCATCATTCCAGTCAACCTGAATTCCTTCACCGGCTTTATATTCGTTTTTAAACTGCTTGCGTGCAGCCGCCAACACAGCCTCTTTCATTGCCTGTATAACCAATTCACGTTCAAGACCGTATTCTTCTCTCAATACGTCAATGCTTTGCCCAATAGATGTAATCATATTTTGTAACCCGTAAATCCGATTTGATAATTAAGACTTACGTTTTGCCCGTTTTAATTCTTTTTCAAAATCCACCTTCAAATTTGCTTTGGTAACCGCTTCAAACGGAATCCGCACGCTGCCGTTGGTTTTGTCGTCAAAGAGAATTTCCCCGCCTTCGATTCGTAAAATTTCGCCTTCAAAATTCCTCTGCCCATTGACCGGGCTGATCGTTTTGATCTTCGCGGTTTCGCCCGCAAATTTTTCAAAATCCGGCAATTTATAAAGTCCGCGTTCGATGCCGGGCGAAGAAACTTCCAGAACAAAACTGTTTTTAATCAAGTCTTCGGCATCAATCTGCTTTTCAACTTCGTGACTTACAGAGGCACAATCCTCGTGCGTAATACCCTTTTCATTATCAATAAAAATCCGCACGGTCTGCTGTTTGCCGGAGCCGACAAGTTCAACGTGAACCAACTCCAAAGCCTGTTTTTCAACCACCGTTTCGGTAATTTCCCTGATTCTTTCTACTCGTTCCGATTTATTCACAATCCGATTTTTTCCAAAAGAAAAAGTGGGTGCGAAAACCCACGTTCTGCGTCCCCACACCAAGTAGGAAACGAATATCATACACAAAAACTAATACTTATGGCAAGCCAAACACTACATATTTTCTTTTACCTCGGCTAAAGACTTGTTTATATCATCGAACTTCGACTGAACCAATTTCAGATTTTCATCATTCATATCCGACAAAAATTCTTCCGACATAATCAAAAATTGCTTTGCGTCGGTTTTAAGGGTTTTAGCGGCTTTTTCAAGTTCTCTAGTTGTATCGCCCTCACCGCCGCTTGCTTTTTTGGCTTCCTTGACTCCCCAGTGAGTAATGCAGACGGTATCGGCTCTCCCCGCTTCGACGAGCCAGCCCTGCTCGCTCAGGTAGCTGAAAATATCTTTATAACTCGGATAAAAACCTTCCTTTTTTACCAAGTCAATCAGATCAACTTTTGTGGAAGTTTTCCCGTCGGTTTCCTGATAAATTTTCACCAAAATTTTGTGATAGACATCCATAATTTATTTAGTTTCCATTTTTTACAAATTATTTAATAACAAAAAATTTTTAGATTTTCGGCAAAATCAGATATTTTCAAATCCCAACCTGGCAACGCCCAAGATTCCAGCGTTGTCGCCCAGTTTTGCCTGCATCAGTTTAGCACGGGTTGCCGGTTCGCTGTAAGAACGGATTTTAATTTGCTCCCGCATGGGTTCGATAAATAAATCCCATCCGGCTGATGCTCCGCCGCCGATGACGATTGCTTCCGGGTTCAAAGTATTTATCAAACCCGCCAGCATTATTCCCAGATAAAAACCTTGCTGACGGAAAACTTCTTTCGCCAGATCACTTCCGTTATTAGCAATTTCGTAAATGTCTTCGGAAGTAAAATCCTCAAATTCCTCAATTTCCGAAAAAGGTTTTTCCGTCATAATCTCTTTGGCGATTCTGACAACCGCCGTCGCCGAGGCGTATTGCTCGACACATCCGAAACTCCCGCAGCCGCACGGAAAACCTTTCGGTTCGACATTGATATGACCGATTTCTCCGCCCGTTCCGTCAATTCCACGCAAAATCTTTCCGTCAATAATTATTCCGCCGCCGACTCCCGTGCCGAGCGTTACCATAATCGAATTGTCAAAACCTTTTGAAGCTCCCAACCAACTTTCGCCAACCGCCGCCGCATTTGCGTCATTTTCTAAAACGGCTTTTATTCCCAGCTTTTTTTCAAGTTCCGAAACCATTTCAAAACCGTCTAACTCCGGCAGATTCGGAGCTTTATTTATCAAACCTTTTTCAAAATTTATCGTTCCCGGAACTGCCGCCGCAATCGCTAAAACTTCACAATCGGCTAAATTCGATCTGCATTCTTCAGCGGATTTTTCAATCGCTTCTATTATCTTATGCGGATTTTCCGAGTGCGGAGTGCCATATTTGACACGCGATAAAATCTCGCCGTTCCCGGCAATTGCCGCCATACGCAAATTTGTTCCACCCAAATCCGTGGCTAAAACGATTTTTTTCATCATTTAATCAATAACCAACAAATCTTTTTTAGCATTTTCCAGAGATTTATAATCACCCAAAAGCGTTAAAATATCGTTATAACGCAAAATTGTCGAACCATTCGGGGGAATAAGTTTGCCGTCGCGTCGGATGGCAACGACCAGAGTTCCCTTCAGGTGAAGTTGAGCCAGACTTTTTCCGATACTTTTTCTGGAACGGACGCGGACTTCATCAATTCTTTCCTCGCTGACATCTTCGGTTGAAAGTAATTTGAACAAACTCGGACGCAAAACCATATTTTCCAAAACCGCAACCGATGCCTGCACCGGACTCATCGTTTCGATTCCGGCTTCTTGAAAAGCTGAAATATTCGTCGTCGTATTTGCTCTTGAAACGATGCGTTTATCGCCGAAATTCGAGCGGACGACCTGACTGATCAGAATGTTTACCTTGTCGCTCGGAGTGGCGACGATGACGACTTTTGCCAACGGCACTCCGGCATTTCGCAAAACATCCGCGTCGGTGGCATCGGCACAGTAAACATTTACGCCGCGAAGTGTTTTTGCGGCGACGCAATTTTCTTCATTCGTATCAATAATTGAAACCGACTCGCCTTCTTCGACGAGTTTTTCGGCAAGCAATCTTCCCGTTTCATCCGCTCCGACAATAACTGTTAAACGTGGCATAACTTTAAAAAATCTCGCCAGCCGTCCGGCGGCTGAACCTTCTATCAAAACTGTTCCTAAAATAACGGCAAAGACCAATGTAACGAGTATTTTAGCATCATTCGCATAAATATCTTTGGTAATCATTTCCAAAGAGAAAAATGTTGCTACCGAGGCGGCGACGATTCCCCGCGGTCCTAAAAATGATATGAAAAATTTTTCATTTCGTTTTAATTCCGAACCCATCGTTGACAGGAAAACCCTGATCGGTCTGACCAAAACCATTATCAAAAGCACGAGAGCCGGACCCTGCCATCCCAAAGCATACAGATCACTCAAACGCAAACTTGCCGCCAACAAAATAAAAACCGCCGAGATCGAAATTGAAGCCAGATCGCCCTTGAATTCCTCGACCTCTATCTTATGCGGAATATCAAAAGAACCGACGGCGACTCCCGCCACCGCCGCCGCTAAAACGCCGGATTCGTGGGCGAAAAGTTCCGCCACTGTGTAGGCAACCAAAGCACTTCCCAAAACCATGAGCCGTGTAAATTTTGACGGCAGAAGGTGAAATCTCCCCGAAAGCACCCAAATTGCAAATCCAACCGCAACTCCCGTTACTGCTCCGGCAACAATCGTTTGAATCCCGTGAGTTATAACATAACTCCAATCGCCTTTGTAAATAATCGCCGTAAAAATTATCGCCGCTAAAATTACTCCGAGCGGATCGGCGATGATTGATTCGCTTTCGAGCGTCGAGCGAACCCGCCGGTTGACGCTTACCTTTTGCAGAATCGGAGTGATGACGGTCGGACCCGTGATCGAAACCGTCGCCCCGAATAAAAAGGAAACTTCCCACGAAGTCCCGATCAGATAATGAGCCAGAATTCCCGCCAGAACCGTCGTAATCAACAAACCCACCGTAACCAATCCCGTTACCGCCCGCGAAGTGTGCCGCAGATCATAGACGTTTAACAGCAAACCGCCTTCAAAAACAATGATCGCTACGGCAATACGGACAATTAAACTTAAGAGATCACGCTCCATTAAAATATCCGGCTGAATCAGACCGACAATATCCGGTCCGAACAACAAACCCGCAATCAGCAGAGGTCCGGTTGAAGGCAAACCTAATCTTTCGGCAAGTATCTGTGCCGAAGTCCCGATTATCAGCACGCAGACAAGCGTTGCCAAGACCGCCAGAACCGGCGACTGCTGACTTAATTCAAGTAAATAATTACTCATTCGATATTGTTATTTTTATAATTCCTTAACTTTCTAAATTTCTGGTAATGTCCTATTAGTTTGTTGCCGGCAAATGATGAAGTTTCTTACTTTGCGTTCTTTGCGTCTTTGCGGGAGAAAAATGTTTCCCGCAAAGTCCGCTAAGTTCGCCAAGAAGAAAAAGCAGCACAAATTATGACACCACTAAATTTCTATTATCCATTAATCCTTATCTTGCGTCATTTCTCTCTTTTATTTTAAATAGAATCCAGGTTACGGACATTCCGATATAGATCGCCAATCCGCCGAAAATAAGGGCGTTTCCAAGAGAATTACTCTGCGTCGTCTTTGCCGAATAACCCAAAAAAAGCATAAACGTCGAAAAAACAAAAAGTATTAAAAATATCGCTTTCATTTATTATTATTTTCTCTCCCGAAAATTTCCGTCAATTCCTTTAATCTTTCCGCCGTTTCATCCGAAAAACAATCTTCTTCGCAACGCCAGTTCCAGTTTCCCGAATTTGATGCGGGCAAATTCATACGTGCGTTATTTCCCAAACCCAAAATATCCTGCATCGGTGCGATTGCCGTATCTGCAACCGATTCCCAAATTGCATTTATAAAATCCCAATTAATTTCCTCGCCGTCCGAATCGAGATATTCCAGACAAAATTTGCGTTCCGAATCATTGGCTTTTTTGAACCAGCCGACAACCGTATCGTTGTCGTGCGTTCCGGTGTAAGCGACGCAGTTTTCGATGTAATTATGCGGTAGATGCAGATTTTCCGCATCGCCGCCGAAAGCAAATAATAAAATTCGCATTCCGGGAAAGCCGAATCCATCACGCAAACTTTCGACTTCGGGCGTAACTTCGCCCAAATCCTCCGCCATTACGGGAAGTTCGCCGAGTTTTTGTTTGAGTGTGGAAAATAATTCCCTGCCCGGCACATTTACCCAAGTTCCGTTTTCGGCGGTTTTATCGCCGCCCGGAACTTCCCACGCTCTGCCGAATCCGACAAAATGGTCTATCCGCAGAATATCAACCGTTTTCAAAATAAACTTTACACGCCGCGTCCACCAATCGAATCCGTCAGCACGCATTTTGTCCCAATCGTAGATCGGATTTCCCCAAAGTTGTCCGGTTTCTGAAAAATAATCGGGCGGAACTCCCGCGGCGACTTTCGGTGTTAAATCTTCGTTCAGCTTAAATTCCTGCGGATTCCGCCAAACGTCCGCCGAATCCATCGAAACATAGATCGGAACATCGCCGATAATTCTTATATCTTTGCCGTTTGCATAATTTTTAAGCCGCAGCCATTGCTTGAAGAACAAAAATTGAAAAAACTTTTGTGCCTGAACTTCCTCAAATAAATTTTCGCGTGCCTGTAAAATCGCATCTTCATCACGCAGACGCAAAGGTTCGTCCCATTCGAGCCAGAATTTTCCCCGCTGCGAATTTTTGATCGCCCGAAAAAGTGCGTAATCATCGAGCCATTCCGCCGTCAGCCGCATAAAAATATCAAACGAATTTTGCAGGTCAACATTTTCTGAAATACAAAATTTTTCATAAGCACTTCGTAAAATCCCGTTTTTCCATTCGATAACTTTTCCGTAATCAACCCTGTCATTCGGAAAGTCCGGCTTTTCATTTATTTCATCAATGCTCAAAAGCTCATCTTCAACCAACATTTCAGGCGAAATAAGATTCGTATTTCCCGCAAATGCCGAATAACTCGAATAAGGCGAATCACCGTAACCCGTCGGATTAAGCGGCAGAATCTGCCAGTAAGTTTGGTTTGACCGTTCGAGAAAATCCACAAATTGATACGCTGTTTTGCCAAAATCACCGATGCCGAATTCATTCGGCAAAGATGTCGGATGAAGTAAAATACCGCTTGCTCTTGGAAAATTCATAAAATTGGTAAAGGGTAAATAGTAAATAATGCGAATCAAAAGTGTTTTTTTTAGCCGGAACGCCGTCCATCTTGGCGGCAATGAGTGCGTTTCGCACGAAACTAAACTTAATAAACTCTAATGATAAAATGAAACTTTAAAGATTAATAACTTTGCTCCAACGCTATGCGTCGGTTGCCGGCAAGATGCCGGCGTTCCTTATAATCTGAATTTACTATTTACCGATCTCTAAATGTTCATTTATTTGTAACACTTTAATTTTTTCGGCGATTCCCGCTTTTTCGGCTGCCGTTTTTAATAATTTTAACGGCTGATTCGGCGG
>JBGTKR010000164.1:0-7395 GCA_041744535.1 Pyrinomonadaceae bacterium | reverse complement strand
ATTCCTTCGCCCGGAGGTTTAGGCGGCGGTTCTTCAAATGCGGCGATTGCGATCTTGGGTTTATCTACGCTTTGGAATTTATCACCAAAACCAAAAGAATTAATTCAAATCGGATGCGGGATCGGAGCGGATGTTCCTTTTTTCTTTTACGGCGGAACGGCAATCGGCAGGGGAACGGGAACTGAAATTGAAGTTTGTTCTGAAATTATCGAAAAATATTTATTGATAGTTACGCCGAATATTCCTGTTTCAACCGTAAATGCCTACGCATTATTAAATTTTCCATACTTGACAAAAAAAGACGACAAAAGTATCCTTACTATTTGCCGAAATCAGGTGGAAAATCTGAATTTAACAGAAAATCAGCTGATTAATGATTTTGAAAACAGCATTTTTGAAATAGAACCGAAAATAAAGGAAATAAAAGAAAAACTTTTAGATTCCGGTGCAAAAAATGCTTTGATGTCCGGCAGCGGAGCAAGTGTTTTTGGTATCTTTGACAATGAATTAAAACGGCAAAAAGCGTATAATGTTTTTGAGAGTGAAAATGTTAAAATGTTTGCCGTTAAAACCATTTCACGGCAGGAATACAGAGAATTTCTAGAACCGTGTAAACATTTGATTCCAAAGAGTTTTTAGCAGTTTATTGGGGCGTCGCCAAGTGGTAAGGCACCGGTTTTTGGTATCGGCATTCGTAGGTTCGAATCCTTCCGCCCCAGTACATTTTCTTTTTCCGAACGGACGAGTAACTTGAGATAATTACTGAAGTTGCTCGTCATTTATTTGTTACTCAATAAAATGAGTGTAACCGGCAATATAAAAATTTTTTCGGGTAACGCCCACGAAAAACTGGCAAGAAATATTTGCCGTCAACTCAGTTGTGATTTGGGAATTGCCAATACGAGCAGATTTTCCGACGGAGAATTTAATTTCCAGATCGGAGAAAATGTTCGCGGTGCTGATGTTTTTATAATTCAGCCGACCTCTCCGCCGACCGATCAGAATTTAATGGAATTGCTGATAATGCTCGACACATTTAAGCGGGCTTCGGCACAGAGAGTTACGGCGGTTATTCCGTATTTCGGTTATGCCCGTTCCGATAAAAAAGATCGTCCGCGAGTTCCGGTTGCCGCGAAATTGATCGCCAATCTGATCGCCACGGCGGGGGCGGACAGGGTTTTGACAGTTGATTTGCACGCATCGCAGATTCAGGGATTTTTTGACGTTCCGGTTGACCATTTATATGCCGCTCCGGTTATCGTCAATTATTTTCAGGAAAATCCGATAGAAAATCTGGTCGTCGTCGCTCCCGATACGGGTGGTGCTGAACGAGCCAGGGCTTACGCGAAACGACTGGATGCAGGTTTGGTTTTAGTTGATAAACGACGCGAAAAAGCCAATGTTGCCGAGGTGATGAACGTGGTCGGTGAAGTCGAGGGAATGAATTGTCTGATCGTTGACGATATGTGCGACACGGGCGGAACGATCTGCAAAGTTGCCGACGCACTTGCCGAAAACGGGGCAAACGAAATTTATGCTTGTTTTTCTCACGGCGTTTTGTCGGGAAATGCGATTGCAAATTTGGGGAAATCGCAGATTAAAAAAATTATCGTAACCGATACGATACCGCTTTGTGAAAAAGGTGAAGGTTTAAGAGAAGAAGGTCGGATAGAAGTTTTGACGGTTGCCGAATTGCTGGCAACCGCTATCAAATCAATTCACGATGAAACGAGTGTTTCATTTTTATTTATATAATGTTTTGCTGAAGAAGGTTTAGATATGGCGGAAAATATAACTGTAAAAGTTGAAAAAAGAGAAGGTCGCGGAACAAATTTTGCCCGCGGTCTGCGACGTGAAGGGAAAATTCCCGTTAGTGTTTACGGCGGCGGCGAAGATGCAGTAGCGGTTACGGCGGAGTTAAAGGATTTAGCTGCAATTCTAAGGACTGATGTCGGAGCAAATACGCTTTTTACATTGGATGTTGATGGAACGGAAAGCCGCGTAATTTTTCAGGACAGACAAATTGATCCGGTAACGGGTCGTCTGCTGCACGCCGATCTACGCCGTTTGGCGGCAGGTGAAAAGATCGAATTGACGATTCCGGTTCACCTGATCGGAACTCCGATAGCAACCGATGAAGAAGGCGGATTGCTGGAGCAGATGATGCGTGAGATCACGGTCAAATGTACGCCGAGCAACATTCCCGATTCGATTGATGTTAATGTCGAAAAACTCAAAATGGGCGAATCTATCACGATTGCCGATTTGGAAGTTGATGAAGACTTTGAAATTATGGACTCACCCGAATCAGTCATTGCCGCAGTTATCTTCGTTAGGGAACTCGATCTCGAGCCGACACCTGAAGAAGAACTGGTCGAACCCGAATTGGTTGGCGAAGAAGGTGAAAAAGGCATTGAGGGTGAAGAAGGCGAAGGTGCAGAATCGTCCGAATCAACGGAAGATGAAGGTTAATTCACTTCTTAGCGGATTTATTATTATTTGAATTTTATGAATTCGCCGGAGGTTGAAAAAAACTGGCTGATCGTCGGACTCGGAAATCCGGGTGAGAAATATGAAAACACCCGTCATAATCTGGGCTTTATGCTCGTAGATTTAATGGCGGGTGAATTCCGCACTTCGATCAGGCGAACCGAATGCAGATCGCTTATCGGTCAGACCGGGTTTGAAGGACGGACGATAGAATTTGTAAAACCGCAAACCTATATGAATTTAAGCGGCGAAGCGGTTAGTTGTTTATTGAAAAAAGAGAATCGAAGTGTCGAAAAAATTATCGTTATTGTTGACGATCTGGCTTTACCGTTCGGCACGATCCGGCTTCGTGCAAAGGGTTCCGACGGCGGTCATAACGGCTTAAAGTCAATTACGGAATGCACGAAAACAAAAGAATATATTCGTTTGCGAATCGGGATTCAACCGGAACATCCGATCAGCAACACAAAAAAGTTCGTTTTGGAAAATTTTACAAAAAAAGATTCTGAAACGCTTGAAAAAGTTTTAGAGCGAAGTGCCGATGCAGTTCGCTGTGTCGTTGCCGAAGGAATTGAAAAGGCAATGTCGCAATTTAATGGATAAGAAATTGGTTTTCGGTCTTGGGTCTTTGGTTTTTGTAAGAGAAAAAAAACGTATTGAATAATTTAATTAATTCAAATTTCTTACAAAGACCGAAGACCAAAAACCAAAGACCGTTAATTCTAACAAAAACCTTTTTACTTCATCAAAAAATTAGATGAGGTTTGAAAGCCAAAAGGAGGAAACAGAAATTGGCAAATAACAGAGTGTATGAGTTGATGTATATCGCCGAACCGACTTCGGATGCCGATACAATTGCTCAGATAAATAAGGAAATTGAAGATTTGATCGAAGCCGCAGGCAGCACGATCGTTAAAACCGAAGATATGGGCAGACGGCAACTTGCCTATACGATCAAGAAATATAAGGAAGGATATTATTATCTGTTCGAGATCGAAGGTGCGGGAAAAGAGATTGCCGAAGTTGAACGGCGGATGCGTGTCAATGACAGTATTATCCGTTATTTAACGGTGCGGGTTGATGAGGAAAGAAAAACCGCCGACAAGATCGAAGCAAAACGCGAAAGACGTAAAGCGAGAGCCGCCGAATTGAGTTCGGGCAGGTCTGAATCTGAAGATGAAACCGGAGAGGAGGAGTAAAATAAAATGGCTAAAGAAAAGAAAGTAAGAGAAAGAAATGAAGAAGAAGATGATAAAAATGAATCCTCGTCCAGAGATAATTCTTCAAATTACAGACCGAGAACTCGAAGCAATTTTCGCCGATACAATCGAAGACAGAGGCAGACAGTTCCGGCTTATATTGATTGGAAGGATGTGGATTTTTTAGTACGCTTTATTCCCGAACGCGGAAAAATTATGCCGCGTCGTATTTCGGGAGTTTCGGCAAAGGATCAAAGACGGCTTGCCCGGGCGATCAAAAGAGCAAGAGTTATGGCACTGCTTCCGTATGTTGCAGATTAAACAAGGGAGGTAAATAAAAAATTATGGCTACGACAACAGTTTTATTACGTGAGGACATAGATAATTTGGGCGGACGCGGGGAAGTTGTTTCCGTTAAATCCGGCTTTGCAAGAAATTATCTGCTTCCGCAGGGGTTTGCCATGCTGGCTTCAAAAGGCAACATCAAGCAGATCGAGCAGGAAAAGGCGATCCTGCTGAAAAAAGCCGCTCAGGAAAAATCAACTGCCGATGCTCAACTTGAGCAAATGAGCAGTTTGACGCTCAATTTTGAAAGAAAAGCGGGCGAAAGCGGAACGCTTTTCGGTTCGGTTACTTCGATGGATGTCGAATCTGCTTTGCAGGAAAAAGGCTACGAAATTGACCGCCGCCAGATACTCCTAAAAACTCCCATCAAGGAAATCGGGGAATATACGATTCCGGTCAAACTTCATCGTGAAGTTACTTTAGAACTCCCCGTAACCGTTTCGGTTGAAGGTGAAGCTATACAGGAAACACTCGAACCGGAAGAAAATCCTGAATCTAATGAAGAAGTAAAATCGTCTGAAGCAGAAAATACGGGCGATTCTTCCGAAGAAGAATAAAAATTAAACGGAAATTTACTACAAACTTTGTTTGAGATCAAAGTTTGTAGTAGCATCTAAAGACCACAGATTTTATCTAAAACCTGTGGTCTTTTTTCCCGCAAAACTGTAAATTTATTTTCAACAAATCGCTAAACAAACAATATGGCATCAGCTAATCCCGAATTTGCACGCGAACAGTATCTGGAAAGACCTCTGCCTTCGAGCGAAGAAAGCGAGCGTGTGATCTTAGGTGCGATTTTGCTGGATAATGCTTTGATCACGCAAGCCGTCGAACAACTCGGACCCGATGATTTTTATTCGCCCAGAAATCGCAGAATTTATAATGCGATGATAAAACTTTTTGAAAAAAGCGAAAGGCTCGATCCGATCTTAATCGGTGAAGAACTAAAAAAAGAAGGACAACTCGAAGCAATCGGCGGCGTGGCGGCGATCACCAATTTAACCTACGGCTTACCGCATTTTTCAAACATACACGATTATGCGAAAGTCGTCCGCGATAAATCCATCGTCAGAAATTTGATAAAGGTCTGCAACCTGATAACGAGCGAAGCACTCGCCGAAGAAGACGATGCCCGCGACATACTCGACCACGCTGAACAATTAATTTTTGCTTTAGCCGACGAGCGAAACCGCGAAGGATTTGCCCATATTAAACCCGTTGCCGAAACCGTTCTGCATAAAGTTCAGGAATTTGCCAAACGCGAATCCCACGCCTTAACCGGACTCGCCACCGGATTCAGAGATTTAGACCAAATGACATCGGGCTTACAGCCGTCCGATTTAATAATTATTGCCGCCCGCCCGTCAATGGGAAAATGTTTAGCGGAAGATTCGGAAATAGTTTTGGCTGATGGAAGCGTTTTAACGATTGAAGAAATTTATAATAAAAAAGAAGCTGAATTATTAACGCTTGGAGAAGATTATAAATTCTCGCAAACCGAAGCAAGTGATTTTATTGATGACGGAATAAAGCCTGTATTTCGGGTTGAAACAAGACTAGGGAGAAAAATTGAAACGACAATTACGCATCCTTTTTTAACGATTGAAGGTTGGAAAAAACTGGAACAAATTGAAGTTGGCGGAAAAATTGCCGTTCCGGGAATTCTAAACATTTTCGGTAAACAAAAATGGCGGGATTGTGAAGTTAAA
Organism: Pyrinomonadaceae bacterium; assembly: GCA_041744535.1. Lineage (GTDB taxonomy): Bacteria > Acidobacteriota > Blastocatellia > Pyrinomonadales > Pyrinomonadaceae > Aridibacter. The sequence continues at coordinate 1,652 of JBGTKR010000164.1, read as the reverse complement.
ATTGTAGGCTATTTGCTTGGCGACGGATGCCTGACAAAAAATTCAGTTGAATTTACAAATGAAAATCTGTTAATTCAAGAAGATTTTGCGGATTCAATTATGGAATTCGGCGGAGTTGAAACAGTTCAATCAAATTCATTTGACAGAGCATTTTCATATCGAATTAGGAAAACCAAGCAGATATTAACAAAGAAAAATCCTTTGACATTATGGCTTGAAAAACTCGAAATAAAAGGCTGTAATTCTCACACAAAATTTATTCCATCCGAAGTTTTTACACTAAACAAAAAACAAATTGCACTTTTATTAAATCGTCTTTTTGCAACTGATGGATGGGCAAGTGTTTTAAAAACAGAACAGATTCAACTTGGTTTTGCTTCGGTCAGCGAAAAAATGGCTCGCCAAGTTCAGCATCTTTTATTGCGTTTCGGGATAATAGCAAATTTAAAAAAACGGCGTGTTAAATATAAAGATTCCAGAAATATAGCTTGGCAACTCGATATTACCGACGCTAAATCAATTAAAATATTTATTAATGAGATCGGGATTTACGGCAAAGATGAAAATTTTCCACAAATTTCAGCAATTCTTGAAAAACGAAATTATCGAAGTAACAAAGATTTAATTCCGCTTAAAATTTGGGATTCGATTACAGAAAGCAAAGGAAACGAATCTTGGACATCGCTTGCAAAACGTGCAGATATAAAAGGTTACACAAATATTCACGTCGGAAAACGTGAGCCGACGCGTCAAAGACTATCGCTGTTAGCAAATGCACTCGAAGATAAACTTTTGCAAAATTTATCCGACAGCGAAGTTTATTGGGACGAAATCGTTTCGATTGAATATGCCGGAAATAAACAGGTTTATGATCTGACAATTCCCGAAACAAATAATTTTGTCGCCAACGATATATGCGTTCACAATACGGCACTCTGCCTGACAATTGCCCAAAATGCCGCGATTCAGGAAAATGCGACCATCGCACTTTTTTCATTGGAAATGTCCAAAGAGCAGCTTGTGATGCGTATGCTCAGTTCGGAGGCGAGAGTTGATGCTCACAGGTTTCGCACCGGATATTTATCACAGGATGAATGGAAACGGCTTGCCGGTTCTATCGGCACACTTTCGGAAACAAATCTGTTTATTGATGATACGCCCGGAATTTCGGTTCTCGAAATGCGTGCCAAAACCCGTCGTTTAGCAGCGGAACAGAAAAAACTCGATCTGATAATCGTGGATTATATGCAGTTGATGTCCGGTTCAAAACGAAGCGAATCACGCCAACAGGAAGTTTCTCAAATTTCCCGTGAATTAAAAGGTCTGGCAAAGGAAATGAATGTTCCGCTGATCGCATTATCCCAACTCTCAAGAGCACCGGAAGCCAGAAATCCACCGAAACCGATGCTTTCCGACCTACGGGAAAGTGGATCAATAGAGCAGGACGCGGATGTAGTTGCATTTATTTATCGTGAAGAATATTATGCCAAGGACCCGGAAAATCTTGAAGACGATAAAAAGAATGTGGCGGAAATTCTAGTTTCCAAACAGAGAAATGGTCCGACCGGAACGGTGAAACTGGCGTTTTTGAAAGAGTTTACGAGATTTGAAAATTATTTTGGAGAATGAGGGGGTTTTCGATTTTCGATCTG
>JBGTKR010000163.1:0-2307 GCA_041744535.1 Pyrinomonadaceae bacterium | reverse complement strand
AAATTTAATTCGCTCATAAATTTTTTTGCAAAAGATATATGCAAAGCTAAAGGTTGTTAGCTTGGTTTCCAAATATATTTTCCACTTTTATTGATGTAACCGATTTTACCTTTGACAGTTACACGCGATAATCCTTGGCTAAAGATTTCCACCCAATCAAATTGTGGCTGAATTTGAATTGTTCCAGTTTTATCAATAAATCCCCATTTTCCGTCAACCAAAACTGGAGCTAAACCTTCTGAAAATGGATTAACGGCATCGAATATCACGTCAATGACAACTCTACCTGTTTTATCAATAAATCCGTATTTTCCGCCAGATTTCTGATGTCCGTGCCAAGCCATTCCAATATTTACTGCGGCTAAACCTTCTGAAAATGAATATGCCCAGTCGAACTTTGGCTCAATAACAATTTTGCCCGATTTATCAATATATCCAAATTTCAAGCGATCAAATGATATTGCTGCAAACCCTTCAGAAAAAGGAGAAACAGTTTCAAACTGTGGGACAATCTTAATTTCTCCAGTTTTATCTATGAATCCATATTTGCCATTTTGTCGTATTGTGGCAAGATTTTCGGAAAAAGGTGTTGCATTTAAAGTTGCATCACCATCGAAAATAGGTTTTATTACAAAATTGCCTGTTTTATCTATAAAACCGATTTTTCCATCAAGATAAACATAATTTAAATCATCTTTGAAACTGCCAATAATTTTGCCCGTAAAACTATCAAATTTTGGTTCGATAACTAATTTTCCGCTTGAATCAATAAATCCGATCTTACTATCACGATTTTCTTGAACTGCGGCTAAACCTTCTGAAAAGTCATCGGCAAAACGATATTTTTTTCCGTTGTTTATTGGCTTTCCGTTCTCATCAATATAATAAAACCATCTATCTTCATCTCTAACTATTGCGAATCCTTCTGAAAAATCTCCCGTTGACCAAAAGTTAGGTTTTATAACAATTTTACCTTTTTCATTGATGTATCCCCATTTATCTTTTATTCGAACTGGCAATAAAATCGAATTTTTTTGCTGTTTACTTTGCGAATAAGCATTAAATGACAAAATCATTAAACAAATAATTGTAAAAGATAATGTTAAATGTGTTTTTAGTTTCCCCATATTTGTTTAGACAATATTTATAACAAAATGTTCCCTTAAAAATTATTTCGCCGTCGCCGCAAATCTTCCGTAATTATAGTAAGCCGCACACGCTCCTTCCGATGAAACCATTTTTGCACCGAGTGGTTTTTAATCAGTAATGCTTTCATCTTCTAATTTTCGCATCATTTTCAAAAACTCTAAAGGTTCAATTACTTGCAAAGGTCGAAATCTTTGTCGAAACTCTTTTGCTTCGATTGTGTAGGCGGTCATTAGATCGAGTAAATCTTTGTCGCGGCTAACGATATATTCGGCTTCGGCACAGACGGCGAGGTTGATATATACTTCATCGTCGGGGTCGCGTGAATAGCTGAATTCATTTGGAACTGAGCGGATTATTTGCGAAATTTTATTTAATCTCAAAAGAAATGCTTCGACGATTTCATCAGTTAAGGTTTGGAAATGATTCCTGATTTCAGGACGATTCAAAACATCTTCGACTTCAGTTAAAACATCTTTGCTTAAATACAGCCGAACCAAACCTTTTTCAACGAATCGCAAACACTCAGCCGCCACGTTTTTCTCGCGTGAAGCGGCTTGCAGAAAAATATTGCAGTCAAAGACCGCTCCGACTAAAGCCGTTTCTTTCATTTGTTCCGTCTGGCTTGCGATGCTTCGTGCCGTGCTTTTTGAAACAAATCGTCCAATTCATCATCGCTCATTCCGCTTGACGTAACTTCATCTCTAAACGGTTTGAGAATTTCGTCAAAAGGTTTTTCCGATAATTGCTGAACACTTTTGCGTTTCAAGATCGCTTCTTTAACAACCGATTCAACGTATTTCGCAAGCGGTAAACCTTCCGCTTTGGCTTGTTCCGTTGCGGTCATTTCAACTTCGGGTTCGAGTTCTAAAATAACATTCATAATTAAGAATTTTAGCACGCATCTTGCAAATAAATAAACTATTTCGCCGTCGCCGCAAATCTTCCGTAATTGTAATAAGCGGCACACGCTCCTTCGCTTGAGACCATTGTTGCACCGAGCGGTTTTCGGGGGGTGCATTCTTTGCCGAAGGCGGGGCATTCGTGGGGTTTGATCGTGCCTTGGAGGACTTCACCGCTTCTGCACAGTTCGGATTCGTGGGTTTCGATTCCCGTTACATCGTATTTATATTCGGCATCGAAATCGCGGTATTTTTCCGA
>JBGTKR010000162.1:0-11013 GCA_041744535.1 Pyrinomonadaceae bacterium | reverse complement strand
TTGTGCTAGAATTTTGGATGATTTAAAAATAAAATTCTATTTAGATAAAGCGTTTTTGCAACCCGAATTGTCATTTCGGATTCTCATTAATTAAGTGATTACTAAACTCAATCTTTCAAGTCATCCTTTTCGCAATCGAATGCTGCCGTATTTGATTGCTCTTTTGCTGTTGGCACTTGCTCTGGCGGGAACCGTCCTGAGTTTTGCCGAGTGGCGGGGAATTCGCTCGCGTAACGAGATCGTCAAAAGCGACATTAATCAAATAGAAGAAGATTTAAAGGAATTAAAAAACAAAGGGGCATTGGTTCAGCAGAGTTTGACTCCCGTTCAAAAACAGCTTTTGATCGCCGGACATCAACTCGTCGCCGCCAAAAGTTTCGGCTGGTCGCGTTTGTTTGCCGACTTGGAAGCCGTTCTGCCGGCGGGCGTTAGTGCTTCGCGGATAAATGTTGACAATGTTTATAAGGAAGGCGACAGAATTAAGGCGGAATTGGATTTTGCGGTGCTGAGCGGAAGTTATCAAAACGTCCTGCAGATGATTCAGAGAATGAACGAATCGGGGGTTTTCAGAGCCGAACTTCGCGGACAGGATTTGCAAAAAGACGAGCGTTTTACGTATTCGGAATTTACCTTAAAACTAATTTACACACCGCGTTACGGATATTCAAACGCACCGGCTTCGGATGTCGTTTCAAATCCAACCGACGGAGGTGCGGAATAAAATGGAAGATAAAAACCTCCAAAATGCAGCAGACGAAAACACGGAAAAAGAAACCGAATTTGTCCGCAATGACGCTTATACGGGAGTGAAGGAATCGGCAGTCGTGATCGAAGAAGAAGACCGCACGGTTTTTTTGACCGAAGATGAAACGATTGTCATTGACAAGCCGAAAATGATTGATATTGCTCCGCGAAACAGACCGCGAAAAGTTTACGCGGGAATGTGGGGCAGAACGGAGATCGCTACGGTCGGTTTGGCGGTTTTGGCAATTATTTCGGTGCTGGTTCTATATTTATTTTTTGTTTTGCCCGAAAAGAAAATACTCGATCAAAACAGAGTAAAGCGTGATGAACTCGAACAGAAATTAATCGCGGAGAAAAATAAATATAAAGACTTTACCGATACGGAAACGCAGGTTGCCAAACTTATCACAAGCGTTGATGATTTTGAAACACGCTTTTTGCCTGCCGAAATTACGGGCAGAACTGGACTCTATCAAAGATTGAACGCACTGATTACCGCCTATCGTCTGACCAATTCTTCGGGTCCCGATTATCGTCCGCTCGAAATTTCCGAAGCCGAAAGAAGACGCGGCGGCGATGATGAATCGGGCGGCAGAGCAAAACTGAAAAGCATTTTTCCGGGAGTTTTCGTAACGGTTACGGTTGAAGGTTCGTATCAGAATTTACGCGGATTTATACGCGAGATCGAAACCAGCGATCAGTTTATACTTATTAACACGGTTGAACTCGAACCGGCGGAAAATGAGGAAGAATCCAAACCGACCGCAACAACCGTTACAAACATTCAGCCAAATCCCGATAATCCGCTTGCTCCAGCCACGACGACGACAAAAACAGTCAGAAGAAATGAAAATCGCGGCAGAACACGCGGACAAACCGTAAGTTTAAGGTTGGAAATGGCGGCATATTTTCGTCGTCCGGTAAGGGATGAAGGCATCGTAATTGTTGAACCGCCTTTGCCTAAAACGGCTGTGCCGAACAAATAAGTTTCAGCGAAGTTACAGAGAATGAACATTTTTGCGGGAAAAACTCCGATGGAAAGAAATAAGCTAATCGCGGCATTAGTGCTTGGCGTGATGGCTGTAATTTCGCTTACATATACTTTCGGCGGTTTGTTTTTCAGCAGCAGTAACGGGACAACGACGGTCAGCGTAACGGCTTCGCCGAGTCCGACAACGACGGTTACGGGTCAACTCAATCCCGATCCGAATTTTCCGACGCAGGACGAAATAGTTTCGGAATATCTGACTTTTCCGATCGTTTATAACCCGAATTCATTTTTTGCACCGCCGCCGGGAAGAAATATTTTCGCATTTTACGAACCGCCCCTGCCGTCCAACGCTCCGCCTGTTGTGCCGGGTGAAAAAACTCCGCCGCCGCCGACACCTTATCCGACTCCGACCCCGACTCCCGTTCCGCCGCTGCTGGTAAGTTACATAAATCCGCAGAGCGTCTATGCGGGAACGAACAAGGCTTTTCGGCTCGAGGTCAACGGCGATAAATTTACGCCCGAATCGCAGATATTTTTTAACGCCGTTCCCCTGCCGACGACTTACGTCAGTCCGCAGACTTTGTATGCAACAGTTCCGGCAAGTTATATCGTCAATGCCGGTCGTGCCAGAATTCTGGTCGCAACTCCCGACGGTAAACTCTATTCAAACGAAGGTTATTTTAATGTGCAAGCACCGCCGAAACCGCAATTTACATACATCGGCTTGATCGCTCATCGGCATAACAATAACGATACGGCATTTTTTCAGGAACAAAATAAAAAAGACCCGACCGAAGCCCGTTTGAACGATGTGGTCGGCGGACGTTTCCGTGTGATGAGCATTTCGGTTGAAGAGGTAGAACTGATAGATACTCAATTAGGATTTCGATATAAGTTAAAACTAGAACGGAACAATCCGGGCAGTATAACTTATCCGAGTCAGCCTGATTCCGATCCCGAACCGAACGATTCAAGTTCCGTAGATCAACCTTAGTTGAGCGGCAGTAATGTTATATCCGAATTTGAGTATGGCTAAAAAGAATAAAAATAAAAAACAGGAAAGCGGAATGTCTTTGATCGCAATAATGGCGATTATGACGCTTTTTGCCGTTGCACTTTTAGCCGTCGCACCGAGTATCCAACAAGGTGTGCAGAGAGAAAAAGAACTCGAATCCATCCGCCGCGGCGAAGAAATTGCCGAAGCAATTCGCCAATATGTCGAATTTAACCGCGGCACAAAACTTCCCGATTCGATTGACGAATTACTCGAAGGCTTACCGCAAGGCACGAAAAAACGCCAGATTCTGCGACCTTCGGCGGCAGTTGATCCTTTGAGCGAAGACGGACAATGGCGTTTGATAAAGCCCGACGGCGAGGAATTAATTGATTTCGGCAAACGAGTCCGTGCCTATAATAACGGCACGCTTCCGCCGAATCCGAGCAACACATTCAACCGCTTCGCCGCCGCCATCATCAATGCGATCAATTCCGACACAACCGATATTACCGATGTTTCCGGTTTATCCGACGATAATTTTGAAACTTCCACCTCGAACACTCCATTCATCGGCGTTGCGAGCCAGAGCCGCAATAATTCCGTCATCGCCTATTACGGAATCGAAAAACATTCAAACTGGATTTTCACACCGCTTTTCCGGGGTTCGGGAGCAAATCAGCAAAGACCGAATGCAAATTCAAATACAGCGGCAAATACGCCATAAAATTTAATATGCAAAAACGTGAAAAATATTCTTCGGGACAAAAATGGGAAAAGATTGTCGGTTATTCGCGTGCGGTAAAAGTCGGCAGTCGAATTTATGTAACCGGCACGACCGCGACGGATGAAAACGGAAGTATCGTCGGCGAGAATGATGCTTACGCTCAAACCGTTCAAGTTATAAAAAATATCGAAAAAGCTCTAAACGCTTTAGATGCAATGCTCGAAAACGTCGTGCGGACGAGAATGTTCGTAACCGATATTTCGCGTTGGGAAGAATACGGAAAAGCTCACGGCGAATTTTTCGCTGAAATAATGCCCGCAACGACAATGGTTGAAGTTTCAAAATTGATTGATCCGAAAATGCTGGTCGAAATCGAGGCGGATGCCGAACTTTAAACTTATTTATGGATGTCATTTTTACGTTACAGGATATTGAATTTGAGTGGGATGAAGAAAAATATGCTGTGAATTTAAGAAAGCATAGTGTAAAATTTGAAGAAGCCGCTGAAGTTTTCTTTGACCTTGAACAACAATTTGGGAATGCTTCGGTTGAGGAAGAATTTCGTGAGTTCGTTGTCGGATTTAGTTTTCGCCTAAATCTACTTTATATAGTGTTTGTCGAACGAAATAAAAGAATCAGAATTATTTCGACACGTCCCGCAACAAAAGAAGAGGAAAAATTTTATGAAAGAAGAAAGTAAAATATTAATAACACCTGAAGGACACGAACTTAATTTTAATGAGAGTGAGTCAGTTGAAGTAAATTTAAATATTTCAAAGGATACAATGAACCTTTTGAAAGAAGTCGCTAAAAAAAGAGATTTGTCGGTTAAATCAATAATCAAGTTTTTCATTTCAAAAGGTCTGCGGGATATAGAACCCGAATTAACAAAAAAACTTGCACTTAAAAGATTTGAATCAAGAAAAGACTCAAATATAGATGTCAAAGTTGATTTAGCCGCGTAATTTTGTAGAAATACAATCTTCAAATTCTATCACAGATCGAAAACTAAAAACTTACAGGAGAAACTAAACAACTCTGCACTGTAAGGTGCAGAGGTTTAAGAATAGGAACACGATTGAAAATCGTTTGATTTGTTTTCTCTTTGTAAAGAAAAGAAATCATAATAAATTCTTGCACTAAAAGTGCAAGGTTTTGACCTAAGTGTTTCTGAGAATAGATGATTCAATGTCGAAAGTGTGGTGTAGCTAATACCGACGAAACTCGATTTTGTAGTAATTGTGGAAATGGACTTACCGTCGCTCAACCACAAATGCAAACTAAAAATAAAGGTAATATGAAAATTATTTTGATTGTTTTAGGTTGTTTGGTTGGCATTTGCGTTTTGTGCGGAATAATTGGCGGAATCAAAGAAGTAGTAAATCCAACACCTGAAACGGAAACTGCCAGTCAACCCACGACCGACTCTGCAACTGCAAAAGATGTGGCACAAACAAATCCATCGGCAACACCGATTGAAAACACGAAAGATCAAATCACGGCAATCACATGGGATGAAGTTGATAGAATCTATAATGTCAAAAGTAATTCAACAGATATACAGAAAGAAGCTCTATGGAAAGACTTTAAAGGAAAAAGAGTTGCATGGACAGGAACTGTATCTGAGGTATCTAAAGGAGCATTGAGCGGCTTAACTCTGCAAATTAAAATGAATCCGGATACTTTAACTTCGGACATTATTTTGACATTAAAAAAGGAAGAAGAAAGTGAAGCAATTAATTTAACAAAAGATTCGAAGGTATCTTTCGTCGGAACATTAAATGATTACGGCGGTGCAGTTTTGCCAATGTCGCTCAAAGATGGCGAAATTAAATAGTAAAAACCAACTAAACCAAATTAATTATATTAGTATCTGTTTTGCGGACTAATTTGGTTTGGTTGATTCAATATTCGTTTGGTTTCGGTTCAGACGGAGAGAATTTTAAAATGTAAAATATTAACTCTTGATTATTTCCTTCAAATCATCCTCACTTAATTCATATTTCTCATTACAAAATCCGCAATCCATTATCGCTTTTTTCTCCTTTTCAAGCATATCTTCGACTTCGGTTTTGCCGATTGGAGAAATTATCGAAACGGCTTTTTCCATTGAGCAACTGCATTTAAACGACACTTCCTTTTCTTCAAACACTTCAAACGGAATCTCGCCTAAAGCCAGTTTTAACAAATCCGGCGGACTCGCACCTTCTTTGATTGCCGAAGTTAAATGCGGAGCGTGGCGAATCGTGTCTTCGATCATTGTGATAATGTTTTCGTTTGCTCCGGGCATCATTTGAATCATCACGCCGCCCGAAGCGGTTACGAAAGGTTCTTCTTTTTGCAGCAGAACACCGAGCAGAACCGCCGATGGAATCTGTTCGGATTTTAATAAATAATACGCAAAATCTTCGGCGATTTCACCTGAAACTATCGGCACGGAACCGACATACGGCTCTTTATAAAGCCCGACATCAAAACCCGATTCCCGAATCACATAAAACATTCCTTCACCGACGATTCCGCCGACATCGAATTTTCCATTGTTTTTAATCGGACTTACCGCATTCGGATTACGGACGTAGCCGCGAACTTTTCCGTTTGGCGTGGCTTCGGCAATGATTCCGCCGATGTCGCCTTTTGCTTCGATCTTTACCGTCAAACGGTCATAATCTTTGAGGCTCGAACCGAGCATTAAAGCACCTGTCAAAGTTCGTCCCAAAGCGGCGGATGCGGTTGGTGTCGTATTGTGTCGGCGAATGGCTTCGGCAACGGTTTCGGTTGTGATCGCCGCCATCAGACGAACCGTTCCTTCGGCGGCAATTCCGTGTATCAGTTTATCCATATTTTTAGTTACGCAAACCGCTCCGAAAAAGTCAAATTTAACAAAATAGAAATATTTATTTATCCGAATGTTAAAAAAACTTTAGATGACGCAAGTTAAGAATTTACTTTAACTTACGGACTATTTTGATGTTCAAATTTACAAAGGCACAATATGTTGTGCTTTTTTTTAGTTGACACACTATTTTTTTTGAAGTATATTTCTTTTCACTTGAGAGAAAATACCTTCTCTGGTTTTCGAGAAAAGGTCTAAAAAATTTACCTTCAAAAAACTTCGCAATAATTAATTGCAAAACATAAAATTTAAAACAAAATTTGTTGAGGCATCAATGTCTTTAAAATAAATTCGGGGGAAATAAAAAATGAGTGCAGTCTTTGAGCCTGTCGTAGCGGGCGGTATTGTCGCCAAAAACGGAAAAAGCAGCGGAAATGGGAACGGAACGGGGATTTCTAAAAAACGTGAAGCCGTAACTGTCGGAGTAAATGCTGAAAAAGTTATCAGCAAAAGGTATTCGCTGAAAGACGAAAAAGGTGAAGCCTTGGAAAAATGGGATGACATCGTGCGTCGCGTCGTCGGTCACGTTTCAAAAGCCGAAACCGATCCGACGATGCGTGATTTCTTTTACAATGCGATGCTCGACATAATGCTCAATCGTGAGTTTGTTCCGAATACGCCCTGCCTCGTAAATTCCGGCAAACCGAAAGGTCAGCTTGCCGCTTGTTTCGTTCTCAATGTTCCTGATTCAATCAGCGGAATTATGGAACACGCCCAGAATGTTGCAATTATTCACCAGACGGGCGGCGGCTGCGTTGCATCAGATTCGCGTGTCTGGACGACATTTTGCGGACTCGAGCCGATTGAAGTTTTGTTTAATCGGGCGACTGCCGACGGACGCAAAGGTGTGAAACAGGGAAAAGGATTTGCTTTTGATGTCGGCGATTTGAATATTCAAACGGTGGCGATGAATCCGCAGACGGGCGAAAGCGGTTTGAAAAAAGTTACTCACGTCTGGAAATTCGATGTGCCTCATAAAGACCAAATCACAGTTAAAACACGACAGGGCATCGAGGTTCAGACGAGTGCGTGGCATCCGTTTATGGTTTTGCGTGGAACGGAGTTAGTCGAAGTTCGGGCGGACGAAGTTAAATCGGGCGATGTTATTTTAAGTCCTGAAAAACCCGATGATTACTGGTGTCATCAGGAATATAAAAAGATTCGTGAAACCTCTGTTGACGAAAATGTCGGTTGGCTTATCGGTTTTATTTTGGGCGACGGCTGCTTTGATTATGTTCCGAGCCAGAGGCTTCACCATTTGCGTCTGTTTTCAGGAGTAACCGATGTTTTGGAAAAGGCTCAAAAAATTCTGGCATCGCTTGGAACGGAACTCTCAATTTATCAAGACAAACGCGGTCTTTACAGCTTAACGACTTTCAAACAGGAAGTTGTTCACACTTTATTTGAAGCGTGTGCTTTGGCAAATTACGGAGCGAAGGGAGCAAAAATTCGTATTCCCGAAGTTATTGCCAAATCACCTCTAAGCGTTGTTCGTGCCTTCGTTGCGGGTTTGATGGACAGCGACGGCTATGTCGCAAAAGACGGTTCGCCTTCATATTCAACCGAAAGCAAGGAAATGGCACAGGATTTAGCGGCTCTCTGTTCGCTTTTGGGTTATCAGCCGCGTGTTCAGGCAAAAGCACCAAAAGGCAGAAGCAAAAATATAAACTATATTATTCAACTCTGCATTTTGCCGCAGGTAAATCGTCTGGCAAAAGACATCGCCGCAGATATGGCTTCAAACTTACGGCGTGAGCGTCTGCAAAGCAAAAGCCGCAAACAAGACCGCATCAAAGTTCCAATCAAAGTTTGGCGTAAAAAACTGCAAAATGCGGGACTTGCTTCACCGCGAGGTTCAAAAATTAAAGGGGAATTTTTCGCGGAACTCGATAAATGGTCGTGCGATACCGAAGGCAGATGCAATCGTGATGCTCTGAAAAGGATTGCCGATGCCCTAATTGAAGTCGGCGACAAATCGGGCGAACTTTTGCGTCGCATTGCTGAATTCGGTTTGGAAGTTAAACAAGCCGAATCCGCCGTTGAAAGAAAAGATTATTACGATTTAAGCGTCGCCGATTGGAATACATATGCGGCTGGCACAGGCGGTTTGGCGATGGTTCACAATACGGGAATGACATACGAATTCCTGCGTCCGCACGGTTCGATGGTTAATTCGACACGCGGAGTCGCTTCCGGTCCCGTATCGTTTATGAACATCGTCAACGGCACAACCGAAGTCGTCAAACAAGGCGGCGTGCGGCGTGGTGCGAATATGGGGATTCTGCGGGTTACGCATCCCGATATTCTCAGGTTTATTCACGCGAAAAACGATCAGGACTCACTAACGAATTTCAACATTTCCGTAACCGTTACCGACGATTTTATGGAAGCGGTTGATAACAAAAAATGGTTTCAAACTGAGTTTAATGGAGAGAGTTGGAATCAAGCTGTTTTTGATGCGGCAACCCAAAACGATTATGTTGTTTATCGCCAACCTGACGGAACAACAGCAACATTTGCCGACAAACTTGCGTTTGAAAATGCGGATTTATCCGACTGCACCATCGAACAGCCGCCGCAAGACGGAATGGTTTACGCTCCCGACATCTGGAATCGCATCATCGCTTCCGCACATAAATACGCCGAACCCGGAATTATCTTCATTGACGAAGTAAATCGCCATAATTATATGATGAAAACGATGGGTCCGATCTACGCTTGCAACCCATGCGGGGAGCAGCAATTACATTTTGGGAACAGCTGCAACTTGGGTTCGATTGATTTGGCGAAATTTTATCAAAAGGTCGGCGACGGGACGAATGCAGATGAATGTGTCAATTGGGAAAAACTCGCCCACGTAACGCATCTTTGCACTAGATTTCTTGATAATGTTGTGGATGCCGGACATTTTCCGCTTCCCGAAATTGATGATGTTGTCAAAAGAACCCGTCCCGTCGGTTTAGGAATTATGGGATTTGCCGATCTTTGTTTAAATCTCAAAGTTACATACGGCGAAGAAGATTCGATCGAGTTAATGGAAAAAGTTATGGGATTTGTTCGGCGTGAGGCTTGGAAGGCTTCATTAGAACTCGGTGCGGAAAAAGGCACTTTTCCCGAACTCGAGGGAAACCGCGAAGATTATGCGAATTTTCTCTATAACGAGATCGGAATTCCGAAAGACGTTCCGATAACTCCGCGAAATTATGAAGTTACGACAATCGCTCCGACGGGAACAATTTCGCTTGTCGCCGAAACTTCTTCGGGAATCGAGCCGAACTTCTCTTGGGCTTATGTCCGCAGAGATACTTTGGGCGAAAGATACTATGTGAACACGGCGGCGGCGGAAGCACTCGGCGTAAAAGTTGACCAAACGGATGCCGATTCTATTAAAAAGGCGGCGGAATTTGTCGTTGCCAATGAAGATAAACTGCCTTCGTATTTTATTTCGGCAATGGATATTACTTCACATCAGCACGTTCAAGTCTTGGCAGCGGCTCAGAAGCACGTTGACAATTCGATCTCGAAAACCTGCAACGGTGCAAAAGACGATACGGTTGAATCGGTTGATAAACTTTATCGAATGGCGAAGGATTTGGGCTGTAAAGCGGTCAGCTATTACCGCGACGGCAGCCGTGAAGGTCAGGTTTTGACCTCGATGAAAAAAGACGAGAATAAAACCGTTGAACCAGAAAAAAGTTCCAGCGATACGGTTGGACAAAGCGGCGAATACACCGTTACAAATAACGAAACCGATGAACAGCAAAGAATTTCACGTCCGCGTGAGCTGCAGGGTTCAACGTGGCGAATTCCGTTTGACGGCGTAAATCTATATGTAACGGTAAATCACGACGGCGAAAATGTTTTGGAAGTTTTTGCAACCGGACCTGTTTCCGAAGGTGTCGGATTGCTCGCGTCGCGTATGCTTCGCGGCGGTTTTGATGTCAAGGAAGTCGCCCGAAGTTTGAATAAGGTAACGGGAACACACGCCGTTTGGTTTAATGAAAGACTGCTGACATCGCCCGAACAAGCGATTGCCGAAACGCTTCTTTTAACCAACCGACGATTAAAAGGCGGACCGACTTCGGAAAGACAGATGCAAAAAGTTATGTCAAATGAAACGGAATCTGCCAATGAAAACGAATCGAATATGTCGAGTATGATCGGCAGCTGCCCCGAATGCAAAGGGCAGCTCGAACACGCTTCGGGGTGCGATTTTTGCAGAGATTGCGGATATTCAAAATGTAAGTAAAATTTGATTTAACTTTAGACTCCTTTAGCAATACTTTCAGCCTGCTGTTTTTCTCCTCAGCAGGCTTTTTTTATTATTTTGGTTTTGCAGAAAATCTGTGTTTGCTAACGATTTTAGCAGAATGTTAAGATTAATCTTTGTGAAATATCACACAAAGATATAGAAGCCTGTAATCATTGCGTATATATAAAACTGCCAACTACAACTGCTTACTGCAAACTGAATTTATGGAACTAGCCGTCGAAAAATATAAAATCGAGAACGAACCTTATTACCTGCCGATCAATCAGGAAGTAGAACTTTTTGAAGCCGCGTATGAAGCGAAATTGCCCGCAATGCTGAAAGGTCCGACAGGTTGCGGAAAAACACGCTTTGTCGAATATATGGCGTATAAATTAAATCGCCCTTTGAT
>JBGTKR010000161.1:0-9414 GCA_041744535.1 Pyrinomonadaceae bacterium | reverse complement strand
TCACCTTTTTTAACGAGATGAGCCGCCGCACCGTTCATACAGATCACGCCCGAATTACGTTCACCGTAAATGACGTAGGTTTCAAGCCGCGAACCGCTCGTATTGCTGACGATCAAAACCTTTTCGCCTTCCAGAAATCCGGCTTTTTCGCAGAGGTCTGTATCAATCGTAATGCTGCCAATATAGTTCAGATCGGCTTGAGTAACGGTCGCTTTGTGAATTTTTCCGTGTAGAATCCAACGCATATTGTTGTTAGTGAAACAGATTTTACTAACAATATACTTAACTTTTTGTAAAACAACAATTTAGTTTGAGATTTTATTTATCTATAAAATTTTAATTTTCCAGATTGATGCAGGTTTTTCCTTTGCCGAGTGATTTTAGATCATCTTCTAAATCCGAAGAAGTGCCATTCAAATCTTTTGAACGCGAGCATCTGTGATTCCAAAGTTCGCCTGCCCCATTATCTTTTGCAAAAACGAGATGAGTTTCGCCTATATCAAAGGGTGATTCAAATCTGAAAGTTTCGTAAACAACGACTTTGACTTTAGAATCTTTAATTCCCTTCCAGAATTTTTTTACTTTAAATTCAATAATTTTTTTATCGCCTTCTTTTTCTATATTTATGACTTCACCGATAAAAACGGCTTTTGAATTTTTATATTCGCCTTCAAATCCTCTAATTATACAATTCATTGGAGAATGATTTTCTACCGCCAGTCCGTAAAAATTCGGCGAATACAATATACAAATAGTGATTGTTAAAACTGCTAAAATTATTTTTTTCATATAAAACTCCGTAATTTTTCATAAACGGTAACGAACTTTCTTTCGTCGCAATTCCGCTTCTTCGACTTCAAAATTTTGCAGACGTAATGTAACATCGGCGGTCATATCGAGTTCCGATCTTTCGCCGTTTTCCAGATGAAAATTTCCCGCCGCCGCGATCATCGCCGCATTGTCGGTTGAAAGATGTTTTGAAGGAAAATAGATGGGAATGTTCAAACGCTTTGCAACTTTTTCTGAAGCATCCCGCAGAGCCTGATTGCAAGCCACGCCGCCCGCGACGATCAAACTTTTCGGCTCAAATTCCATCGCCTGTTTTTCCATCGTTCGCGTTAAAGAAACAACGACGGTTCGCTGAAAACTTGCACAAATATCTTTTATTTGCTGAGTCGGTTCTTCATTCTCTTCCAAAGGTTCGATCTCGTTTTCCCGCAAATATCTCATCACGGCGGTTTTCAAACCGCTAAAACTAAAATCGGGTCGCCCGTCGGAAATTTTTGCTATCGGGAATTTTATCGCCTTTGGATTTCCCTCTTTCGCATACTTTTCGACAATCGGACCGCCCGGATAACCGAGTCCGAGCATTTTTGAAACTTTATCAAATGCTTCACCCGCCGCATCGTCGCGTGTGCGTGAAACGAGTTTATATTTTCCGCGTTCGGGAGCGTAAAAAAGGTTCGTGTGTCCGCCCGAAACGATCAGTGCCATCGTTGGATATTCCGTCGGCGGATTCTCCAATTCCACCGAGAAAAAATGTCCTTCGATGTGATTTACGCCGATAAACGGAATGTCCAAACCAAACGCCAGAGCCTTGGCGTAACAAACTCCGACAAGTAAAGAACCCACAAGACCGGGACCTTGTGTAACAGCGATTGCCTCAATATCTTTGAGTTGAATCTCAGCTTTTTCCAAAGCCTCATCAACAATCGGATCAATCTTGATAAGATGTTCCCGCGAAGCAATTTCGGGAACGACACCGCCCCATTTTTTATGAATCTCGATTTGTGAAGAAATCACCGACGACAAAATTTCCCTGCCGTCCCTCACAACAGCGGCGGCGGTTTCATCACAAGAACTTTCAATTCCTAAAACCAACATATTTATAAGTTTAATGAGATATACAAAAACAAACAAGCAGAAAAAATTTTAACTTGACTCGAAACGAAAACTTACATATTGTAAGTGTGCCTTACTTATACCACAAAAAACAGGATGAAAATCAATGAATAATAAAGAATTCCCGAGTCTTTCGGGCAAAGAGTATTTAATAATGGAAATGCTGGTTGAAAATGAAGAAATGTTCGGTCTTGAGATGGTTGAAGTATCCGATGATGAGCTAAAAAAAGGAACGATCTATGTTACCTTGCAAAGAATGTCTGATAAAAACCTTTTGGATTCCAGAGAAGAAAAAAGACGCTCTGATGAAAGCGGAATTGCAAGAAGAATGTATTTTCCGACGAAATATGGCGAAAGGGTATTCAAAGCTCAGGAAATCGCCCTTAAATATCTGAATATGGGAAGTTGGTAAAACGAACGCTGCAGGTTAAAAAATACTTGGACAATGTCCGTTTTACCCAATTAAAAATCTACCTTATTTGATCGCCCGTTTTTGTTTCAGGTGTATTTAATTCTCCATCACTCACAGAAAATATTGAAAAACCTAAAAGCAAAATCCCCGCAATTACAACGAATATTAAAACAGTTCCTAAAATCCACATCACCCCTCGATAAGATTTTGCCGTATCTTCCCGAACTACTGTATCTTCTCCATCAACATTAATAACTTCTTTAGACATTAATTGATAATTTCTCCTTTTGAACATTCATATAAAAATTAAATTTATCTTTAAAGCATATAATTATTTTAACATTTCGTAAAACCAAATTGTTGATAAATTAACTTTACTCTTTCTGATTATTTCTCTGCTTCTAATATGTTTTCTAATTCAAGATAAATGCTTATCGCAACATTATTAGTATTGTCTAATATATCAAAAAGTTTGGTTTGTTGTTCATCAGATTTTAGGGAATCTATTTCAATCAGTAAGTCTTTAAATTGTAAATACCATTCTATTGTATATTCTTTTTGAATCCGTGGATTATCAAGCAACTTCAAATATTCATTTATAATTGACTTTCGTAAACGCACATCAGATGCCTCGACAAAGAGAAGACGTAAAAGTAAGCATCTTTGATGAAATATATCAATTTTATCTGAGGTATCAGACTCTTTTAAATCTTTTATTAAATCTAGGGTCTTTGAAAAGGTTTCTTGCCATTCAAAACTTTCTTTTACCTCAGATTTTGTCTTGTTTTCAATTTCCCAATTTTGTAGTTTTCTGATTTCTTTTAAGATTTCAAAAGCCTGTCCATAACTAAAATACTCTTTTGGAAACTCAACCTTTTCTATTTCTAGTGGTTTAATATCTTAACTTTTAATAGGTGAATCATTGAAAAAATTTCTATTATCAATCTAAGTACAGGACAGTAGTTTAGCTAAAATGTTGAATTCTCTCCACTTAGACGGGATGTGCAAGTTCTCCAGCAGATTCCTTAATTTATCCTGTCCGATCCTGAATATGCTCCTTGCATATCTTCCCGTATTCTTTTTTGTTCTGCCTTTTTCTTTGATCTTTAACTCACCTGTTTTCAGAGCAAAACTAAATGCCAAACCCAGTAAAAACAGTAACCTCTCGATTCTTGTCCGCTTCGTCAGATGCGTTTCTTCAAAGTCGAATCCGCGACTTTTCAGACATCCGAACAAAGTTTCGATTCCCCACCGCTTCTTGTATTCAACTATCGCTCCTCTCTCGACTTCCCGCGTTCCGACTATCAAATACTCATCGTCGGACAATCTGACACAACTGACTCCCATCTCATAACCCAACACTTTGAGCTTTTTATTGGATTTCAGTTTGACCCGCTTCGATTGTTTGACACACAACTCTTTGAACGATGTGCTGTCCGCCAAATAACTTTTCTTCAATCTGATGGAAAAGTCTAAATCGTTATCATACAGATACTTAAACACTTCTTTGTTGCAAAACTCGCGGTCGCCAAAGACTTTTCCGATCCGTTGGATGCCCAATTTATTGACCACATTCCGTAACATTATGACGTGGCGTTTGCCGCTCATATTGCCTTTGTGCGAAAACACTTTCCACCCAACCGGAATCGAGATTCCGCGATATGCCACACTCACCGTCAGGATATTGATCCACTTCTGTCCAAACTTCCATTCGGTGCGATCTATCAACAAATCCGGTTTCCCCGTAATCCCCAATAACCCGAGTTGAAACTCCTCAAATCCTGATTCCCGCCACCGAAACTTTTTCAAAAACCGTTGAATCTGTTTATAACCGGATTCTTCTTTCGCCTCAGTTTCCAACGAGTTGGCAACCACCGCCAAATTCGATGTCCGTGCTTTCAAAACACTACCGATAAATAAACCGATAAACTTGATTGCGTGCCGAGTTCCGTGTATCTTTCCAACTATCGCTTTTGCAAAAGCGACGTGGGCTTGTTTTTTCTTTTTCACAAAAAAATAATAACAATAAGCCCACTTTTATTTCTACTGTCCTGTGCTTAGTAAAAAAATATAAAGTTTTGCCGAAAAATCGTCAGCAGTAATTACTTGATTTTGCAAAGTTTCTTGAGCAGAAGGAAGCGAAGCCGAAACCGCGTCGTTCTGTTTAAGGTGCGTTGGCGAATTTGAATATAAATATCGGCGAAGAAGATATTCGGGAAGCACGAAACAAAATGTGGCGTAGTAACACTGACATAAGTCATTTTTGAAATGCGTGTTAAAATTCTCACGGAGGTTATGATGTCTAAAACAATTGAAGCGGTTTTTGATGGGACGGTTTTTCGTCCTGATAAAGATGTAGAATTAAAACCTAATACTCGTGTTGAAATAACGGTTACGGTTAAGAAAAATTCGGAAAATGTGAAAGAATTTCGCGTTAGAAGCAAGCCGTTGGGCATCAGACGAGATTTGGATTATGACAACATCGGCGAACTGTTAGAGCAAATCGAGGGTGTGCAGAAATGATTACGCCCGATGCGAATATTGTTTTGTATGCTTATAACGAAGATGCACCGAAACATTTGGAAGCGAAAGAATGGCTTGAAGAACAACTTTCTTTGTCGGCTGTTTTTGGTTTGAGTTAGCAGGTGATAACGGCTTTTTTGCGGATTTCTACCAATCCGAGAGCATTTCCGCAGCCTTTTGATTTACAGGAAGCCATCGAAATAGTTGACGAATGGCTTGAGCATCCGAGAATCAAAATTTTAACTCCGACAGAAAATCATTGGACGATCTTTCAAGATTTAATTATCGAAGGTCAGACAAAAGCCGCTTTGATGATGGACGCACATCTCGCGGCTTTGGCAATGGAACACAATGCGACATTGGCAACAACCGATAAAGACTTTACAAAATTTGCCAACTTAAAGACAATTAATCCTTTAATAAATTAGAAATTGAAAACGAGGTGAAATTATGACATCGGAAGAAACATTATTTGAACAGATCAAAGTTTTGCCGCCTGACTTAAAGAAGGAAGTAACTCATTTTGTTGAGTTTTTGCAGACAAAAGTTAAGAAAGAAACTCCGCTGATTAGTCTTGAAGGAATCTGGGCAGATATGGATGTGAATATCTCCGAAGAAGATATTGACGAAGAAAGAAATGAAATGTGGGGTAATTTTCCGCGTGAGCAGTTTTTTGAGAACGGTGAAAATAAATGAGTGATTTGGTGATAGATACTCACGCGGCGATTTGGTATTTTGCAAATTCACCTGATTTATCTTCAATCGCCAAGACAGCAATAAATACTGCGGTATCAAATGGAAATTTTATTATACTGCCGACAATTTCGATTGTTGAATTTGTTTATTTAGTCGAAAAAAGTCGGCTTGTTCCGCAAACTCTTACAAGATTGATGAGATTTCTGAAATTACCTAACAGTAGTTTTATAACTCAAGACCTAACATCTGAAATTGCTCAAACATTGGCAAATATCCCACGTCTGACTGTTCCCGATATGCCAGACCGAATAATTGCGGCATCCGCATTACATTTAAATCTGCCACTTGTTACCAAAGATCACGAAATTCAAGCATTAACCAATATCCAAACAATTTGGTGAAATTAAGATGACTATAAATCTCGGATTACTTGATGAAGAATCTGCAACCGAAGCTATTGAAAAGGTTGCTGAATTAGCTGACGAAAACGGTATTGATTGGGCATTGGTCGGCGGTTTGGCGATGGCACTTTATGGGAGTGATCGGACTACCAAAGATGTTGATATAATCGCCGATAAACTTTTACCGCTTGAAAAAGTTGGTGATCTGCTTCAAGGCGGCGAGCGTTATCTGATCAAAACCGGAAAAAATGAAGTTGCTGTTGATTGGATAATTCGCAAAGACGAGTTCAAAACATTATTTGCCGAAGCGTTAAAGGAAGCTGTCAAGATCAATGATGTTCCGATTCTCACGCCGGAATGGTTGGTTATTTTGAAATTTATTGCAGGTCGCTTTAAAGATCAGGAAGATGCGGTTTTTTTGTTAAGTCGTGAAGGTTTGGTTAATCGCAGACTTATCAAGGAAAAGATTATCAATCTATTTGGAAAACCCGCGTGGGGATTGGCGAAACACGGTTATCAGCGTTGGTTTGATATTGCCGATAAAAAAAGTTTTGAAGAGCATCGGAATGAAGCGGCTGGTTATATTGATTCTTGATTTTATTGGTATTCACAGATTCTTTTTCATTTCACGCAGTAGATCTTCGGGTTTCCATTCATTTCCGAGAAAAACCTTTTGGATTTTGCCGTTTTTGTCTACGACGATTGTGCGTAAGGAATGATTGAATTGCGTTTCGTCCTTTTCGTCAATTTTGTAAAAAAGCCCGAAGAAGTCCGCAATTTTTTTGATCTTTTCCTCATCTCCGACGGCGAATTGCCAAACATTAAAATCCTTTGCCTTTGAATTTTCTCCGAGATAGCCGAGTCCGTAGTTCTTTAATTTTTCGGGGGTGTCTCTTTTCGGGTCGAATGAAATGCTCAGAAGCCGCACTTTATCTTTTAATTCATTGTCGGCGGCGATCTGATTGGCGGCATCGGAGAAATTTTTGGACATTAAAATACAATAATCCGGCAGAGGGCATTCGGTATAAATAAATGTCAACGCCCAAACCTTGCCAAGATAATCTTTAGGTGAAATTTGTTTTCCGTCTTGATTTATGAGATCAAAATCAACGATTTGCTTGCCGATGGTTGCCTTATCTTCTTTGACGGGCAGAGGTTTTTGATCGGCACGCGGTGCGGCGACAATGTTTTTTATTTCGAGCCACGAATCGGCGTTGATATTATCTACATATAAAAAACCGGAAACTTCCGCACCGGGAGATAGTTCATTTAAAACATCTTCATCCTTTATATTAAAATCCATTGTCATCGCCGACATAAATCCGGGAATTTCCTCATGCTCGATTGCCGCCTGTTTACCGTTTTTATTAACAGATACGACCTTGCCTCTCAGATCATATTTTTTCAGATTTGCTGACGATGTTTCCTGAGTTTTGGAACTCGGACACGCTGTAAAAAGTATTACGGATAATAAAATAAATAATAGATAACGCATAATTTTTATAATGATTATAGAACTTTTCCAATTTTGCA
Source organism: Pyrinomonadaceae bacterium (assembly GCA_041744535.1). Classification (GTDB taxonomy): domain Bacteria; phylum Acidobacteriota; class Blastocatellia; order Pyrinomonadales; family Pyrinomonadaceae; genus Aridibacter. The sequence continues at coordinate 1,947 of JBGTKR010000161.1, read as the reverse complement.
ATATGTGTAATCAATCGGCAAATAGCGGAAAGGTTGTTTTTGAAAAACTTCAAACTTAATTGACGGGATAGGGCTTTCTCATAAAAAAGTAACGCCATCCGTCCCGGTGGCAGTCGTGGCGTGCGTCCCGCCGCCACTTCTTCAACGCCGCACAGTTCAAAACATAAGAATGTCAGAAACCGGGATGGTTTCTTGACAGCCAGCGGGAGGCTGGCGTTACATCTTTAAGGCTTTTATTTTCAATAGTTAAAGTTTTTATAGGAAAACCCTGTATCAATCATCGTGATAGTAAAGTTCTTTGCCGATTTTGTTTAAATGGCGTTCGATCTTTTCCAAGCAATTGTAGATGTCTTCGGGTTCAATTTTCTTTTCGGTGGCTAAATCCGCCAGTTCCAGACTTGTTTTGACGAGTGAAAAGGTCGGGCTGAGAAGTTCGATCTGTCCTGCACCGCCGCGGAGTTTGGCAGCTTTTTCGGTTAATTCTTTTAGCAGAGGTTTCCAGTTTTTGGCTGGTTTCTTTTTCTTTTTTGTTGGTTTCAGCAAATTCGGGTCGAGCGAAAAAATAATCTCATCTCGTCTTTTCGCTTTCGTGTAAATATGCTTTAGGTCTTCTTTGATACCGCTTCCGAAATGTATGTTGTAGGGGGCGAGAAAACCGTCATAAACGATTTCATCCTGAAACGGCAGAAGCACGGTTTTGATACGAAACGGGAGTGCGTATTTCGGAATCAATTCTTCCAAAGCACTTCTCAAACCCAAAACCGCATAAACTTTGTCATCTTCGCCGATCAAGATCGAATGTTTTTTAAGATGCCGTTCAATAAAAAAATCACCTTCGACAAAGTTTTTCTAATTTGAAATCAAAGCCAATTCGTTCATCGGAAAATCTTCGGGATTTTCGTCAATAAACTCGTCAATCAGTTCGACTTGCTCATAAAGCCCTTCGTGGATAAGCGATTTATCTTCAAGTTCTAATTCGCCAAAATCTTCAACCGTCGAAACATCTTCTGAAAGTTTCATTTTACATCAACATCATCACAGGATTTTCCAGCATTTGTTTAAAAGTCTGCAAAAATTTCGCTCCCGCTGCACCGTCAACAACTCGGTGATCGCAACTCATTGTAATGTGCATAATATTTCGCGTTGTAACCTCGCCATCGCGGACTACGGGCGTTGGAGTTGCAGTCCCGACTGCCAAAATTGCGGCTTCTGGCGGATTTATTATTGCGGTAAATTCCTTGATTCCCATCATTCCTAAGTTTGAGATCGAGAATGTCGCACCTTGATATTCTTCGGGTTGGAGTCTTTTGTTGCGGGCTTTTTCGGCTAATTCTTTGACTTCACTTGAAATTTGGACAAAGCCTTTTTTGTTTGCTCCCCGCACGATTGGCGTTATCAAACCTTCATCAATCGCTACTGCAACGCCGATGTCCGCATCTTCATAGAAACGGATTTTACTGTCTTGATAAGAAGCGTTGACAAACGGATGCTTCATCAAAGCCGTCGCCGCAACTTTAACGATTATATCATTTACACTAATTTTATCAGGTGCGATTGATTCATTGATTTGCTTACGAAGTTTTAGAGTTTCGTCCATTTCAATCTCGACGGTCAAATAAAATGTCGGAATCGGACCGAGTGATTCGCCGAGCCGTTGGGCGATTGTCCGACGCATCGGCGAAGTGTTTTCCTCGCGGAATGCGGAAGCACCTTGAATCTCGGCGGTTTGTCCGAATGAAATTGATTTTTGGTCTTCGTTCGCTGGTTTTTGGTCTTTGGTTTCGAGAGCTTTTTCGATGTCGCGTTTGATAATTCGCCCGTTCGGTCCCGAACCGTCAATCGAACGCAGATCCAAACCGTTTTCGCTCGCCATTCTCGCGGCTATCGGCGAAACAAATAATCTTCCGTTGGAAGATTGGTCTTTGGTCTTTGGTCTTTGGTCTTTGG
>JBGTKR010000160.1:0-3414 GCA_041744535.1 Pyrinomonadaceae bacterium | reverse complement strand
TGTCTATTTCATTTATAACTTTTTCTTTTACACTCATAACAAACACCTTGTTATCTATTCTACATCAAGTTTCTTCTCAAGCGAATTTTTCCAAGCATTTTGCAATTCAGAAACTTTTGCGTTTATTTCATCTTTGCCGTTTACTTTGATTTTCAAATCTTCGCCCGTAACTTTTCCGATAACTGCAAACGGACAATCGCCAATAATTTCTTTTACTCTGTCGAGATTTTCTTCCGCAAAAGTTACTAAAATTCTCGACGGCGATTCGCTGAAAGCCAGCGTTGTCGTATCTAAATTCTCATCGTTTAATTCAATTTCCGCACCGTTTGATTTATCGTTTAATGATGAAAAACACTGCTCGGCAATGGCAACGGCGATTCCGCCGTCGGAGCAATCGTGAGCAGAATTTATCAGACATTCATCATTTAATTTTAGGCAAGTGTCCTGAACTTTTTTCTCTAAATTCAAATCAATTTTCGGGACTTCGCCGATTTCGATTAGTTCGTTTGTCGTAAAACCCAAAATTGTTTGAGCATATTCACTAACTGACAAATCGTCATTTGTTATTCCCAAAAGTGCAATTAAATCGCCTTCATTTTTAAAACCCTGCGTGATAATTTTTCTCGCGTCTTCAATTAAACCGACCATTCCGATTGTCGGTGTCGGCAAAACGCCGTCGCCGTCGGTTTCGTTGTAGAATGAAACATTGCCGGAAATCACGGGCGTTTCAAACATTTCACACGCTTCTTTTATGCCGTCAATGGTTTCGGAAAAAGCCCACATAATTTTCGGGCGTTCCGGCGAAGCGAAGTTTAAGCAATTCGTAACGGCAATCGGTTTTCCGCCGACGCAGACATTATTTCGAGCCGCTTCCGCCACCGTCAATTTCGCACCTTCTTTCGGATTGACCGCCGAAAATCTACCGTTGCCGTCCAAACACATCGAAACTGCCCGCCGCGTTTCCTTCACACGAACAACCGCCGCATCCGCACCCGGCAAAACCGCCGTATTCGTGCGAACCATATGATCGTATTGCTCATAGACAAAATGTTTCGAGCAAATATTCGGCGACTCAAGCAAGCGACGCAAAACGTCGTTGCAGTTTAGAGTTCCGTGTTTAGAGTTTAGAGTTTCTTGCTTTTTCTTTAACTCCAAACTCTGAACTCCAAACTCTGAACTCTGCGGAGCAGCCATCGGGCGATTATAAAGCGGAGCGGATTCCGTCAATTTATCAACGGGCAAATCTGCCATTAATTCGCCGTGATGATAGATTTTCAAGCGATTGCCTTCGACGACTTTGCCGATTACGACGGCATCCAAATCCCATTTGTTGAAAATCTCGACGAGTTCTTTTTCGCGTCCTTTTTTGGCAACAATGAGCATACGTTCCTGCGATTCACTTAGGAGCATTTCGTAGGCGGTCATTTCCGTTTCGCGTTGCGGAACGAGCGTTAAATCAAGTTCTAAACCAGTTCCCGCACGGTCTGCCATTTCGACGGATGATGAAGTAAGTCCAGCCGCTCCCATATCCTGAATTCCTTCAATCGCTCCCGAACGCATTGCTTCCAGACACGCTTCGAGTAACAATTTTTCAAGAAATGGATCGCCAACTTGAACCGTCGGACGTTTTTCCAACGCCTCATCATCAAACTCCGCCGAAGCCATCGTCGCTCCGTGAATTCCATCGCGTCCCGTTTTCGCCCCAACATACATCACGGGATTTCCAACGCCCGATGCTTTACCAAAGAAAATCTGATCTTCACGAACAATTCCGAGTGCGAAAGCATTTACCAAAGGATTCAAATTATACGCTTCATCAAAAACGACTTCGCCGCCGATTGTCGGGACTCCGAAACAATTTCCATAATGAGCAATTCCTTCGACAACGCCTTTTAAGATTGATTTATTGCGATTGCCGTGTTTTTCGTGGTCGAGATGTCCAAATCGTAAAGAATTCATCGCGGCAATCGGTCTTGCTCCCATTGTAAAAACATCCCGCAGAATTCCACCGACTCCCGTCGCCGCACCTTGAAACGGTTCGATAAACGACGGATGATTATGCGATTCGACCTTAAACGCCACGCACCAGCCATCGCCAATATCAACCACGCCCGCATTTTCGCCCGGCGGCACAACAACTCGCGGTCCGGTCGTCGGCAAACGCTTCAGATGCACACGCGAAGACTTATAAGAACAATGCTCCGACCACATCACCGAGAAAACGCCGAGTTCCGTATAATTCGGCTCGCGTCCCATTATTTCCTTGATGCGTGTGTATTCGTCGGGAGAAATTCCGTGTTCGGCAATAAGTTCGGGTGTGATTTCGGGTTGATTCATTTACTTAATAACTCTCTTTGTTTGGAAATTGGCTTTAAAAAGAAAAAGGAGAGTTTATTATCTGAGCGTGATTTTTTCAAATCCTCATTAATAAACTCTCACTTAAAATTGGCTGCTTCGATTTTAAAGATTCTCAGAGAGGGAGTTTTTTAAGAACTTTAAAGCCAAATCTTCTAGTTATTTCCGCCTTCATTGCATTATTATAAGCTATAAAATAGTCTGCATTCGTATTAATTAATACACATCCATTTTCAACAACTTGAATGTCATATTTTTTCTTGAGTTCATTAAGCGAAGTTTGCGGAATTGCAGGCGTTAAACCATAACGCTTGATCTTTAGAAAACCTTTGGCAATGTCGTTTCTTGCATCTTCTTTTCCTTCTTCTGACGAACTTATATTAGGTTGAGGTAACGAAATAATTACCGTATTCGATATTTCTGTTTTTAATAATTCATCAATTTTTTCTTTGACGACATCAATCTTAATTTTACCCTGCTTAAAGTGAACTATTTCGCCGTCTTTATTATATAAAACGGAAAACGGAAGTCCGCCCGCCCAATCTTTCGAGATCGTGCTGATGACGGCGTTTTCATCGGTTGTTTTTAACAAATAAGCCGGCATTGTCGCTTTCATTTCGTTTAAGAATTTCGGCACATCGCGGTTTATTTCGGCGAGATCGTCGAGCGAAATTGTGATGAAGTCAATTTTGCCTTTGTATTCTTTATCAATTTCAACGAGTTCGGGAAATTCTTCGCGGCAGGGAATGCACCACGTCGCCCAGAAGTTGACGAGAAGCGGTTTGCCGTTTGGTTTGAGGAGTTGTTTTATTTTTACTTCGTCAATTTGCGTAACCTTCGGAATGTTTAAAACGTCGGCGGTTTTTGAAGGTTTTGTGCTTGTTTGAATTTTGGTTTTTTGTGCAAAAAGGTTTGCGGCTGTAAAAAATATAACCACACAGGTCGCAAAGAACGCAAAGGTTTTTAAAGTTTTTTTCATTACAGATATTACCGAAAAGGCGGAAAACCGAAATTTGTGGAGTGTGTTTGTCAAACTTCCGAACTGCTGACTTACAAACA
>JBGTKR010000159.1:0-3218 GCA_041744535.1 Pyrinomonadaceae bacterium | reverse complement strand
TTTTTGCGTTCCTTTTGCTTTTGCCAATTTGGTTTTTCTAACTTTCTCATAACTTTTTTTGCCACAGAGGACACAGAGTTTTTTAGAGAAAAGAATTATATGAAGATCAATTTTTATTAAATTTTCTCTGTATTTCTCTGTGTCCTCTGTGGCTAAACTTCTTTCCGAAACACAAACTCGTTGCATCCGAGTCCGACTCCGCCGACCTTCATTTTTTTTAAACTGTAATCTTTTGCCTTGTAAAATTCAAAAATTTCATCGGGCGTAGCGACTTCGTATGGATAACCGCCGACCCAATCAACTATGTCATACCAACGATTCATCCCGCGTGAATTCGTGTAAGTTTTCCAAAAGTTAAAAAATTCCTGCGGTTTTAATCTGATGAGCGAACTGATAAAGCGTTTGCCTTCTTCGGGCAGAATCGCCAAAACTGCAAACGGCGATTTCAAAGGTTTCGGCAGTTTGCAGTAAGTTTTTTTCACCCATTTCCAACGCTCCGCCTGACTTCCCGTGTCGTTATAAATTGCAATAAAAAGCGTTCCATCATCTTTAACCGCAACTTCCGCATTTCCCAACGCTTCCCACATTTTCCCTGTGTGATGCAGAACTCCCCACGAATAAACGATGTCGAATTTTCCCAAAGATTCGATATATTCGCGGTCTAAAGCCGAACCCTGTTCAACCTTCCAATTTTCATCATTTTCAAAAAATCTGCGTTTTAATTCCTTCGTGCATAAATACGAATCCGTATCAAAATCAAACGAATGAACCTTCGCTCCCAAACGTCTTGCGGCAAGCGAAAAAAGCCCGCTACCCGAACCGATGTCGAGAAAAGTTTTGCCTTCGAGCGTTTCAACTTCGAGCATTTCCCGCAGAGATTCTTCCGCTTTTAGAATTCTTTCTTCATTTAAAAGCTCTAAAAAACGACTCCAGTTTTTGCCGAACTCGAAGCGTTCGCCTTTTTCAATTTCCGCTGAATGTTGTTCTGCAATTTTCTGCACTTCGATTGATGCTGTGTTCATAGATACAAATTTCAGATTTTAGATTTCAAATTTCAAATTAATAAGGTTGATTATGAAATAAACTTTAATGATCAGGGTTTTCCTATAAAAAATTAAATTCCTTAATTGTCGCGTAGCGACCAACAGAATTTAGCCGTGTAATTTATTGCACGGAAGAGATTTGGTTGCCGTTTGTGTCGCGTCAGCGACAACTGAAACAAAATCGTTTTGTCAATTGTCGCTGACGCGACACAAACCTTTTCGTTTTTAAACCGTGCAATAAATTACACGGCTAAAGTCAAATAATCGCTACGCGATATTGAAGGAGAAGTTTTTATAAGAAAACTCTGCTTTAATGATATACTTTTTGTTCCTAAATGTCGGAAAACATTTCTCGTAATTTTCCCAAACTTTCTTCAAATTCTTATTTGAAATTTGAAATTTGAAATCATCCTCTTAATAATACGCCCAATAAACGATAAATTTCACATATTCTCCAGCGACCATTTTCCAACCGTTCGGCGAAAGCCACCAAATTTCCGGCGGCGGAGTTTGTTCGCCGGTCGGAGATGCGACTATTCCGATATTGACATTTTTCCCTAAAACTTCTTCAAACGTCCACAAAGCACGTTTTGTGTGATAGGCGGACGTAACGATTAGAACCGATTTCAATTTATCTTTTTCAACTTTTTTCTGTAAATTCCACGCTTCCCAGATCGTTCCCAGACCTTCTCCGTCCAGGATTTCAATATCTTCCGCTTTCACGCCTTGAGCGATCAATTCCTGCTCCGCGAGATATACAAACGGCGGATTTCTCTGCTCCGTTTGCGACCAACCCGCAAGCCCGCCGTCATCGGTCAGCAAAATTTTATTCGCCACACCCGATTTATAAACCGCCGCCGCTTTTTGCGTCCGCTCTTTATAAACGGAAGAACCACTCAAAACTAATATCGCATCGGCGGATTCAAGAGGTTTTTCAACGATCAAATAATTAGCCAAAAAAGGTGCGGCAAAAATCCATCCGATCAACAAAGTCAAAAAAATAACTAAAACTTTGAAGGTTCGACTCATTTTCTCACCTGTGCAATTATTTCACGCAGTTCATCAACCTTTGCGTCCCAACTTTCTTCCCGGATCGAATCGCTGATAACTTCTTTTTCAATCGGATTATTCAGAGCGTGTTCGATCTGTTCGATAAAATGTTCGTGATTCGTCCCGACCAGACAATGTTTTAAAATCCGAACTTCTGGAATGTCGGTTGAAACGGTTTGCAATCCCGCCGCCAGATATTCACGCACTTTCAAAGGATTTGCCGCTAAAGTTAATTCGTTGATAACAAAAGGATTAAGTGCAACGTCAAAACCTTTGCAATAATTCGGCAAAGTTTCGTAAGGTTTGCGACCAAGAAAATGGATGTTTTCTACATTATCCAAAATCTTGACTTTCTGCTCTGCATCAACGGCGATTTTTCCGATCAAAACCACCGAACCGTCTTTATATTTCTCGGCTATTTTCTTTATCAATTCATAATCAACCCAATCCGCCAGAAGTCCGTGAAAACCGATGATCGGCTTCGGCAGATTTTTTATTTCGTCGGGAATTGATGTTGCTTCATCAAGCGATTTTCTAAAATGCCGCCAATCCGTTCCGTGCCGGATGATATGCGTGTTTTCGTTATATTTTTTCTTATCGTCAAAAAGTTTTTCCGCCGACACAATGACCAGATCGGCTTTTTTAAAAAGTTCCTGCTCGATTTCCTTCAAACCGCTCGCAACGCCCGTAAATTCGGTGTAATCGTCAACGCAATAATAAATTATCCCGCTTTCATTCAACTTCCCGGCAAGCAGTCCCGCCGCCGGATTGAAAACCATATTGAGCGGATTATCAAAGTTTAGATTTCGCATCGCTTTTTTTACTTGCGAAAGCAAAAATCTCCGGTTAAAACTACGAACTAATGAACTGCCGTAACTCGGAATCGCCAAAGGATTCAAGACAAAAATATTCGGCTCAACTTCCTTTACAGGTTCGGTAAATTTCTTTAATTTCGTAAATATCCGCTTCACATCCTTCGTCGAAGTCGTCGGCATACGGTTGGCAATAGCGTTTATCCAAAGTATCCGATTGTCCTTAGAAAGCACCCGCATCAGATGAGTTTTTGAAAGCGGATCACCCGTCCAATCGTGCGAAAAACAAAGAATATCCCGCCCACGCAAAACT
>JBGTKR010000158.1:0-5700 GCA_041744535.1 Pyrinomonadaceae bacterium | reverse complement strand
ACCTGCCGTTGCCTGATTTCCGCCCGAGATCGGAGGTGTTCCCGCAACAACTCCGCCGCCGATATAACCCGAAGGCGGCACAAACTGCACGCGATCAATCGCCCTACGCAGACGAGCCATATTGCTGGTCATTCCCTGCTCGAGCGTCGCTTCGCCCGTAAATGAAACTATCGCAACTTCATCTTTGGACGGTCTGACAACCGATTCCAGAAACGATTTTGCCGCATCCTTTTCTTCCGGCAGAGTTCTCTCCTGGGAAGCACTCGTATCAATTAGGATCGTCAGCGAAAGCGGCAGATCAATCTTTCTCGAAAAGGCGATTATTTCCTGTTCCTCTCCGTTTTCGATAAGTTTTATATCGCCCTGCTGCAAAGTCGTCAGCAGACGGCGTTTTCTGTCCTGTGCGGTAAAAAGGACGTTGACGACCTCAGTATCAATTTTAATGATTTCGTCATCTATTTCGGGAATTTCATCAGGCGGAGTCGGCGAAACACTCGGAGCGGAAGGAATCTGTTGAGCCTTCGAGGAATTCATTCCCCAAAAAGAAATACTCAAAAACATCAAGCAAATTGTTAAAATTATAAGATTATTTTTTTTACGATTCATTTCAAAAATTTAACTATTATGAAAAAACTCTTTTCATAATTTTCCATTTTCCGTTATCCGTTTTCCATTAACAAGGATTACTGTCTTAAAGTGTCCTTGATCGCCCGATATTTGTCTTTGGTGCGGATTTTATAGTTTTTATCCTTTGAACTGTCGGTAAAACGCACTTCGATATTTCTTTCTTTGCCGTCGTAATTCTGATTTGCCGGACGATAAGTAATTATGTATTGCGAGCGAAGTTCCTTTGAAATTTCGGTAAAAGAACGCTCCAAAGCCAACATATCGCCGGTAAAAAATGCCTTTCCGCCGGTTTCTTCACAAAGCCTTTCCAGATATTTATCGCCTTTGTCCTTGACCGTTCCCGCCTCGACTCCCGGAACAGTTCCCAAGAAACCCGCCTTTGTCGAGATGCCGAAAATCGTCGTTTCGGTGCGTTGGGCAATATCAATCGCATCTTCAATTTCGGCACGGCTGAAGGTATCGTCGCCGTCCGTGATAATCACGATCACACGCCGTCCGGGTGCAGTTCGTAATTTTTCATCGGAAAACTGCCACACCGCATCATAAAGTGATGTCTGCGAACCCGTGTCTTCGACTTTGTCAACCGCCCGGTCGAGCAGATCCAATTTATCGGTAAAATCCTGTCGCAGTTCAATCCGATGGTCAAACGTCATAAAAGCCGCTTTATCTTTGCGAATTCTTGTAACCGTATAAATAAAATCCTTCGCCGCCTGCTTGGAAAATTTCAATTTTCCCGAAGTCGAAGCCGATGTGTCCATCAAAACGCCGACATAAACGGGCGGATTATTTTTTTCGTCGGTAAAGAACGTAACTTCCTGCTGAATTCCGTTCTCGAAAACCGCAAAATCCCTCTGCGTCAAACCCGTAACGAGTTCCTTTTTCTTTTTCTTATTTACAACCGTAACGGGAAGCCGCACCTCAAAGGTCGAAACCGGATCGTCATCCTGAGCGTAAGCCGCCATTGAAAAGACTGAAATTAAAACTGCAAATATTGTAAAGCGTAGCGAATTTTTCATAACAAATTTTTATATTTTATTGATAACCTGTTTTACGCAAGTTTCGATGCGTGGATTTTCGGGATTGTTGCCTAAGTCCGAAACATTTGATTATATCAGAATAAGTGAAAAGTGATAGGTGATAGGTGATAGGTTAATTTTATGAATCAAGCGATCTTTAGAGAATATGACATACGCGGAATTGTCGGCGATGATCTAAACGTAGAAACCGTAAAAGTTTTAGCCAAAGCAATCGGCACATTTTTTCGCGTTAATAATGCAAAAAAAATTGCGGTCGGCTTTGATGCACGAAAATCTTCGCCGGAATTTTGCGAGATTTTAACAAAAGGTTTGAACGAAACAGGCGGCGATGTCATACGGATCGGCAGAGTTCCGACTCCGGTTTTATATCACACGGTTTACACGAAAAATGTTGACGGCGGCGTAATGATTACGGGTTCGCACAATCCTTCAAACCACAACGGTTTTAAAATCTGTTTGGGAAAACAAACGCTTTTCGGCTCACAAATTCAGAAAATCAAAAAAATCGCACTTTCGGGTAATTTTGCAAAAGGAAACGGAACAAGCGAAAATATTGAAGTTTTAGAAAATTACCAAAAAGACATTTTATCAAAAATAAACTTCGGCGAACGCAAATTAAAAGTCGCCGTGGATGCCGGAAACGGAATGGGCGGCATCACGGCAGTTCCGGTTTATAAACAATTAGACGTTGAGGTGATCGAATTATTCACCACCCCCGACAGCAATTTCCCGAATCACGAACCCGATCCGTCGCAGGAAAAAAATCTGCAAACATTAATTTCCACAGTTGTGGAAAAAAAAGCCGATCTCGGAATTGCTTTTGACGGCGACGCTGACCGAATTACGGTTATAGATGAAACGGGAAAAATAATCTGGGGCGACGAATTATTGATCCTGTTCGTCCGCGATATTCTCCCGAAATTCCCGAATCGTGCAGTAATCGCCGAAGTAAAATGTTCGCAAACGCTCTTTGACGAGATCGAAAAATGCGGAGGAATTCCAGTTATGTCAAAAGCCGGACACTCGATCATCAAAGCTAAATTAAAAGAAACAAACGCCATTCTCGCCGGAGAAATGAGCGGACATATTTTTTTCGCTGACCGTTTCTACGGTTTCGACGATGCTTGCTACGCCGGAGCAAGGCTTTTGGAAATCATCTCAAAAACCGAAAAACCTTTAAGCGAACTTTTAAGCGATCTGCCCAAAACATTTTCCACTCCCGAAATACGCATTCCCTGTTCGGAAGAAAAGAAATCCAAGGTCGTCGCCAAGATCACAGAAGAATTTTCCGCAACAAATCGAGTAATCACAACCGACGGAGCAAGAATCATTTTCAAAAACGGTTGGGGTTTAGTGCGTCCTTCAAATACACAGGCAATTTTAGTTTTAAGATTTGAAGCCGATTCCGAATCTGGTTTAAGAGAAATTCGGGAAACGGTTGAAAACCGAGTTGAAGAATTGGTCGGATAAAATCATATCCCAAGATGTGATTCTGGTGATTCGGTTCATCTGATTTATCCTGCAATTTGCGGTAAGGCGATATTTGATAAACGTCCGCCACAAACGCACCCGTCCACAATTTAACCAGCGGCGGATGTTCGGGATTGAGCCGAAAATCTCCGGTCTTGACATACGCCGCACCCGCCCCGATGTGATAAGCCTCGTCAAATGTAAAACTTTCGAGCCGCGTCGCAACGCTCGAAAGCAAAATCGCACCGCCGAGCAAAGCGAGTAAAATCAAAAAGAAAATCAAATGCCGCTTTGTAAAGGAAAACTTTTTGGTTTTTATTTTGTTCTCGTCTTCCATAATTTTTTATCGCAAATTTTTCCTTCGCAGCCATTCACGTTGGCGTTTTTCGATTTCCGCATCACGCTTTATTGAGTCAGAGGATATAGCGGACTCGCCGGGGTCGGAAAGCGATTCGTCGGAGAAACGCTGAATAGTGCGTTCGTCCAGACCGTCGAGTATCTTTATAGCCGTGCCAATCATCTGCACGGATTGCCGTCGGTAGATTTGCGATCCTCTCGAAGCCGTTGCCAGACGCGGCGAGCCGAAATATCCGAGCCACGAATCTTTTTTTGCCATTTGGATCAAATCTTCCATCGAGTCGGCGGAAAAAGGGCGAGTCGTTTTGTATGAAAAGTCAACCAAATCCGGTCGGACGTAAAGAATCCGGCTGAGTTCCGACATTCCGGCGTGGATGTCCAACCCGTTTTCCTTCCGTTCTTTTTGCGTCAAAGTCGGCGGCGGCGGCAAATCGGCGGCAGGTTTCGGTAAAAGTCCGTCGAGATTTACCATTCGCCCGCCGTATGTGTCCCGAAAATAATCTCCGGCTTGGTCGAGAGCAAGGTTGTGATTCGGAGCACCGTGTCCGTGAACAATAAATATCCATTTGAATTTTTGCTCGCCTAATTCGGTTGCCAAATCCATAAAAACCGTACGCAGTGTTTCAAAACGAACGGCATAAGTTCCGGGAAAGGAAAATTTTCCGCCGATGTCGTTCGCCCCGCTGACTCCCAGAGGAATCGTCGGAAACATCAACACCGCCCATCCCGGACGTGCGACAATCGCATTGGCAAGATCGCGGCTGTGCCGTTCGTTCATATAACCGTCGCTAAAAGACGGCATAAAAGGTCCGTGCTGTTCGAGAATTCCGCCCGTTAAGATGACGACGGTTTTTTGTTTATCGAGGCTTTCAATTTGTTTCGTGTTCATCTCCGCCACGCGATAAACTTGTCCGAAAGCCGGTATCAAAAAACAGAATAAAACAGCAATAATTGTAATTAAATTTTTTCTCATAATTTTTCCATCCTCAAATATAAAAAGTTAAAGTTGATAAATTATGGCGGAATTGTCTTTCCGATTCAGTCGCTGATTGAATTGTTTTCATATTGGATTTCCCCAACGATTATTTATCGTTCTATTTCAAAACCTTCCCGTCATACACGATTTTTCCGCCGAGAACGGTTAAAACGCTTTGTGTTTTCGGTAATTCCGGCACGGGTGCGGTGAAAATGTCTTGTGAAAGGACGGTTAAATCCGCCAGCTTGCCTTTGGCGATTGAGCCTTTTTCCTGTTCGGCAAATTCCGCGAAAGCAGAACCGTAAGTGTAGGCTCGAACGGCTTGTTCGCCGCTGATGGCTTCCGTCGGGTGCGAGGGATGAATCATCGCCAGCATTATGTTCAAAAACGGATTCATCGGACCGTCCGAGCCGAGTGCAACCGGAATTCCGGCTTCGATCAACGAACGCAGCGGCTGCATCTCCGTCCCCCAGCGAGAATTTAAAAATTCAGGTTCGGTAAAGTGAGACGGGTTTTGCACCACGACTACGCCTAATTTCTCGGCACGCGGAATCAAATCTTTGATAACGCCATCGCCGTGTTCGATTCGGACACGCTTCGATTTCCAGTTAGTTTTTGTTCCGAAGTTTTCCAGCGTTTTGAAAACCGTTTCCGCACATTTATCGCCCGCACAATGAAAAAGAATTTGCTGTTTAAGATCGAGCGATTCTTTAATCATCGCGGCAGTTTCACTTTCCCGAAAGTTAAACTTACCGTGCCAATCGGATTTGTCTTTATAAGAATCCCGCAAAATCGCACCGCGTTCATACGGCGTTCCGTCCAAAATCCACTTAATTCCGCTCGCCGAGACTCTGGATTTCGGAAACTGAAGTTTGGAAAGTTGTCGTATTTCCGATAAATCCCGTCCTTGCTCATTCGTCAGCGAAAAAGGAATGGCACGAACGCGAACCGGCAAATCGGCTTTAACGAGCAGGCGTGTGAACCTGTCAATCGGCAGCGAGGACATTATCTGCATAGACGTAATGCCGTAGCCGACGGCTTCATTTGCCATCCCGCGTAAGGCTGCGATTGCATCTTCGTCGGAAACTCGACTGCTCAAAATGCGGTTCGGTTTAAATTCAGCGTATTCCCAAAATCTGCCGTTGATTTTCTTCGAGCCTTCGACCCGCTCGAACCAGCCGCCCGCCGGATCGGGTTCTTCTTCCGACATTTGCAAAAGCGGCATTGCTTTTG
>JBGTKR010000157.1:0-7930 GCA_041744535.1 Pyrinomonadaceae bacterium | reverse complement strand
CGGCTTAATTTTCTGAACGCATTGCTTCCTGTTTTAGACAATTTAAATCTGGCAATTATGCACGCCGAAGAAAATCATTCATTTGAAAATCTGATCGAAGGCGTAAAAGGAACGGCGAGAAGTTTTGAAAGAGCTTTGATTAGTGTCGGGGTGGAAACTATTGATACGACCGATGCAAAATTCGACCCCGAACTGCACGAAGCGGTTGAAATGAAGGAAGTTGACAGCGAAGACTTAGACGGAATTATCACACACGAATTTACCGAAGGCTATACATTTAAAGGAAAACTGCTTCGGGCGGCAAGAGTTCAGGTCGGTAAATTTGTTCAGGCAAAAGCGAATGCCGAGTAGTGAGGGTTTTCGATTTGCAATTTGCGATTTGCGATTGAGGTTTGAAATTTGAAATATTTGTTTAAACTATTCTTGGCGTTATTTTGCCTGACTTTTATTTTCGGATGTAGTCGGATTTCGGAAAAAGCGGAGATTGCAGCAGATAATAAAGAAACGAATGCTGAATCTGTTTTAACAAATAAAGGATTTCCCGAAAAATCAGAGTTAAACACAAATGTGGATGTAATTCGGCTGGCGAATCAATCCACATTTATTTTGGATAATGAGTTTGGACAGCCGTTAAAAATCACACCAATAAAAGATAATCCGAAATTAATGCCGGGCGAATTTCGTGAATATGCGGTTAAAGGTCATCCGAAAAATTTGTCCGTCAGATTTTATAAAGACAAAGCCAAGCGGTTTAATCTGCTCTTGGGAACGCCTGAAAAATCTTCAAAAAATGCTTTGATGGAAATTTTCAAAATTGATGTCGGCAAAATGCGTCAAATAAAAACCGATACTCTGTCGGAAACATGGAGCGGAAAATTCGAGGAAATAAATCTCAAAACCGCTTATGCTAAACGCAGTAAAGCGGGCGGCGATTTTGTGATGCTTCACGCAGAAGTTGAATAATTTTTTGCTTGTGAAAAATATAATTTTAACTTTTGCTTTTCCCGACCTTTTGCAAGTGGTATCATTAATTTTACGGACAGAATTTTTCTGTCGGAAGGCATCATAAGTTTTCAGAATTTTATACGAGAGAAACATATGGCAGATATAGAAACCTACAAGGATAAATTCAGCGACAGCGGACGCAGAGTTTTGCAATCAGCGATGGATGAATCGAAAAACCGTGACCAGAACTACATTTCGATCGGACACATTTTGCATTCGTTGACCAATGAGGAAGACGAGCTTTTTAATGCAACGATGCGGGATTTGCAGGTTGATCCGCGGTCGGTCAGAATTTTGATCGAGAAGCGTGTGGACAGCGGCAAACAGCATACGGGAAAAGGCTATCGAATCGCACCGGAAACTACCGATTTGTTTAAGCGTGCGATGGACCGAGCGAGATCGCAAGGTCGCCGTGTGATTGATGCGAGCGATCTGTTTTATGTTTTATCAAATGATGAACGCTCGCTGTTAAATGATATTTTGCAGAATTTGGGAATCGGTTACGAAGAACTTTCGCAGACCGCACGAACACGGATTCGCAAGCGTCAGAAGGAAGAGGAACGCATTCGCAAGAAATATGAATTGCCTTCTTACTTAAAACATTTCGGCGTGTCGCTCAATAAAATGGCACGGCAGGACAAGATTCCGCCGGTCATCGGACGCGAAAAAGAGATTCGTCAGATGATCGAGATTCTGGCACACAAAGAGCGTTCAAATTCGCCGATGCTCGTTGGTGAACCCGGAGTCGGAAAAACTGCGGTTGCCGAAGGCTTGGCGAGAATGATCGAACTCGAACCGGAAAAAGTCCCTGAAAGACTTCGCAATTCGCACATCGTCCAACTGCAAATGGGCGGAATGGTTGCCGGAACGATGCTTCGCGGAATGTTTGAAGAACGCATCAAAGGTGTGATTGACGAAGTTAAGGAAAAGGAACATATCATTTTATTCATTGACGAAGCCCACACGATCATCGGTGCGGGAGCGGCGATGGGAACTTCGTCGGATGCGGCGAATATGTTCAAATCATCGTTGGCTCGCGGTGAACTGCGAATTATCGGAGCGACGACTTTAACCGAATATAAGGAATATATCGGCGAAGATGAAGCACTTGCACGACGTTTTCGGCTTGTGAAAGTTGCCGAACCGACGATTGCGGAAACCAAGGAAATTCTGCTCGGTGTGCGTCCGCGTCTGGAAAAAAATTATTCGGTGAAAATTTCCGATGAGGCGATAAATATGACTCTGGAAATGTCGCCTAAATATATACGCAATTTGCATTTGCCGGATAAAGCCATCGGTTGGCTGGATACGGCTTCGGTGAAAGTCGAGATCAACGAACCTAGCGAAATGGTTGTCAAACCCGAACATATTGTTGATGTCATTTCGCAGGAATCGCGTATTCCGAAAGATATGATCTACCGTGACACGACTGATCGTTTTTCCGTGATGGAAGATAAATTGGCGGGAAGAGTTGTCGGACAAAAAGAAGCAGTCCGGGCAGTCGCGGAAAGATTGCGGCTTAATAAAGGACCTTTAAAAGACAATCATTATTCGCCCGATGGAGTTTTACTTTTCCTCGGACCGACGGGAGTTGGAAAAACGGAATTGGCAAAAGCGGTTGCTGAATTTATGTTCGGCGACGAAGAAAAAATGGTGCGGATTGATATGAGCGAATACGGCGAAGGAACGGTCGGGATTGAGAAACTTATCGGTATGCCACGCGGAATTGTCGGTTCGGAACGCGGCGGGATTTTGACCGAACAATTACGCGAAAACCCATACACCGTTTTGTTGCTTGATGAAGTCGAGAAAGCGAATCCTTATTTGATGAACATTTTCCTTCAGGCATTTGACGAAGGTTGGTTGACGGACGGACGCGGCAAGAAAGTTTATTTGTCCGATGCAATCGTCATTATGACTTCAAATTTAGGTTCGGAGAATTTCAAAAAATACGAGAAACCGCTCGGTTTTGGAATGAAATCTCTCGGCGATATGAAGGAAATAAAAGGCGATGTGATGAAGGCGGCTGAGAATAGATTTTCGCCCGAATTTCGTAATCGAATTGATGAAATAATCGTATTTTCACCACTGACAATGGACGAAGTAAAAGGCATTGCCAAACTCTATTTAGCGAAAATTCGCAAACAAATGGAAATGCAGGGCAAATTCATCGAGATCACGGATGAAGCGGTTGATCTGATAACCTTAAAAGGTTACAGCCCGGCATACGGTGCGAGATTCTTGAAACGCCACATTGACCAGAAAATCAAATTGCCGCTGACAAATCTTTGGAAAACGGCAACGCAATTTTTGATTGATGCCGAAGCCGATGAAATTGTCGTTAAGACAAAGGATTCGTTCAGCTTAAATTAAACCAATTAAATAATTTCTGCATCAAAGGCTTTAGTGATAACATTTGCTAAAGTCTTTTTTTAATTTTGGAGAATAATTAATGCGTACATTTTTAGCTCTGCTCATCTTACTTTTGTTTTTTTCATTCACAATTTTCGCTCAGGAAGATAAACCAAAACAGGAAAACGGTTCCGGAAGTGGAATAGGTTCTGGAAATGGAAAAAAGATTGACTTAAAATTTTCCGATGAAAAAGCGGAAATCGAACCACTTAAAACACTTTCAAAAGCTCCTGTAAAATACACAAATTCAGCAAGAGAAAAAGGCACGGAAGGTGAGGTTCTGCTAAAGGTTACTTTTCTTGCTTCCGGCGAGATCGGCTCAGTTACTGTAATAAAGGGACTTCCCGATGGTTTAACCGAACAGGCGATCATTGCTGCCAAACAAATGAAATTCAAACCTGCGGCAAAGAACGGCGTTCCTTATTCTGTTACAAAAATAGTTAGATTTAGTTTTCAACTAATAGATGACAAATCTAATGATTTAATAGATGAAAAAGCAAAAGTCGTAATGGAAAAAGCCGTTGCAAAACTCGGCGGCGATAAGTATTTGAATGTCAAAACATCAATCGGCGAAGGAAGATTCAGTTTACTCAAAGACGGCAGAATCGCCTCGTTTCAATCTTTTACCGATGTCATCGTTTATCCCGACAAGGAACGCACGGATTTTACCGATAACGGCTCAAAAACGGTTCAGGTCAACACGGGTGATGCGGGTTGGATTTACGAGGAATTTCTGGAAAAGTTCGGCGACCAGAGTGAAAATCAAATTGAGAATTTCAAACAAAGTATGAGAACTCATTATGATTATCTGCTGCGTGGCAAATGGAAGGGCGAAGCCGAATTAAGCTACGTCGGCAGAAGACCTTCGACGCTCGGCAAAAGAAATGATGTGCTGAAATTAACCTTTGAAAAAGGCTTTCAGGTCGAATATGAATTTGACGATGAGGGTTTACCGATGAAAACCGTTTATCTGCGAATGAATGCCGACAATCAAGCCATCACCGAAGAAAACCGCTACGCCCGTTTTATAAGTTATCAAGGTATTTTAATGCCTTCGATCATTGACCATTTTACCAACGGCGAACACACATTTCGCATTGCTTATGAATCCTTGGAATTCAACAGAAACATTCCCGATGAAATTTTTATAAAGCCTGATAATCCGAAGAAATTGAAGAAAAAACTGAAACTGTAATGAAAGCAGAAACTATCACCGAAAAATCTCTCCCCGAATTCTGCAAAAAATTAGCCGAAAAAGACAAAAATTTAGAGTATGTTTTCCGCACATACGGCACACCGCCGCTGTGGTCGCGTGAACCGAATTTTGCAACTCTCATACACATTATTTTAGAGCAACAGGTTTCGCTTGCATCGGCACTTTCGGCTTTTAATAAATTGAATGAAAAAATCGGCGAAGTTACGCCCGAAAATATTGTGAAATTAAACGACGCGGAAATGAAAGCGTGTTATTTTTCGCGGCAGAAAACGGGTTATGCGAGAAATCTGGCAAATGCCGTTTTGAGCAAAGAACTTGTGTTGGAAGATTTACCGCACTTGTCCGATGACGAAATCAGAAACGAACTCATAAAAATAAAAGGCATCGGCAGATGGACTTCGGATATTTATTTGCTGATGGCAATGCTCCGCCCCGATATTATGCCGAAGGGCGATCTGGCTTTGCACATTGCTTTTCGGGAATTGAAGGGTTTAGATAAACGCCCGAAGTCGGATGAATTTATTGAATTGACTAAAATTTGGAAACCGTTTCGTTCTGCTGCGGCACGATTGATCTGGCATTTTTATCTGGAAGAGAAAAAACACCACTAATAAGGAATGCTTTTAACTGCAAAAAAACTTTTGCGATAACTGATACAGAGATCAGGAAAATCACCGATTTCTATGCACTTTGATTAGATTCGAGCGGGTGCGACATATTCCGATAAATTATGTATGAGATGTTTTTGAATCGGATTTGTTCCGCCCGAAGTAACGTGCCTGATCTCTCCAACTCTATCCAGATGTATTGCTATAACATCAAGTATGTCAAGTGCTTCACCTCTGACTACATAATTTATAACTCTTCTGTGGTGAAATAGTTTGGGTATTATATTAGCTCCGCAAAAACCCGGAAGATGGAGCGGAGCGGGATTTATGGTAGCAGCATTTATGGCTTGATGAATTGCCACATAAGAGGCAAGACCGCCGCCGAGTGAATGTCCGGCGACAATATCCGGTCTGACTCGTAAAGCCAAGGCTCTGGCAACTAAATATTGTGCTGACAATCCCAATAACCCTTGAGCCAAATTATCTCCCCAATCCAACAGATCATCCGTGCCGGAAAATGCCAATATAATTCTATCAGATGGAGAAATTACTCTGACCGCTCTGAAACTTCCGATAGTATAAACATCAGTTAGATCCCAAGAATTTCCGCTGATTCTCCATTTACTTTCATCGCCCTGCCCTGCGTAGGAAAGCCAGCACAAACCGATAATTTCCTGATATGTTAATCCCCAAGCCGGTAGTATCATTTTTTTACTTGTTCCTTATTTTAACATCAGTTCGAGATAAGAAAAGACTTCTAAACTGTTGTTATTCTTACCTTTCGTGTTTCTTTGCGTCTTCATCTTGGCGACCTTTGCGGTAAAAAAAAACAAGAATTAACCGCAAAGAACGCAAAGGTTATCGCAAAGGTCGCTAAGATTCATTGAAAATCAATTACGTCTTTATTATTCAATAACTTTTATCTCGAACTCACGTTATTATACTTGATTTATCTGATTGTCTAACTTTTCTTATGACGGATCACAGGTCAAGGTTTTGCATTAAATGACTGATAAAAAAACTATGCGTATCAATCACTCGGTTTAATTACTCTTCGTTTAACGGGTGATGAAAGCACAATCGCCGTTGTCGTAATTCCGTAAGGCGTTAATTTATCAATAATTGTTTGCAGATGTTCGACGGAAGCAACCGCAACTTTCATTATAAAAGAATCACCACCCGTTCCGCGATGGCATTCTAAAACTTCTTCGGATTCTTTCACAACTCTGATGATTTTTGAATAATCAACCCCCGTTATGCTCATACGGATAAACGCCGTTACGGGCAAACCGATTTTCGCCGTGTCAATTTCAACGCGGTAGCCCGTAATGATTTTCGCATCTTCCATCTTGCGGATGCGTTCGATGACAGCGGGTGATGTTAAACCGATTCGCCGACCTAATTCGGCGTAACTGATTCGTGCATCTTTTTGCAGTTCGACAAGTATTTTCCAATTTATTTCATCTATCATTTTAGATTTTAAAGTGTTTTATAGTTTATTACTTAAAATCTAAAGTAAAATACACATAAAAACAAATCTTGCTTATTCAAAAATACTTCTCAATACTGTAAAATATATGTAATAAACAACTTGTTAAGGAGATTAAATAAAATGCCGCAACCACATATTTTATCAACCGGACCTGAAGCGATTGCAAATTTTGAGATTAAAGACGAAGAACTTCCCGCCTTTGAAGATATGCCCTTCGAGGACATCGAAGAACTCCCGCTCGAACATCCCGGAGCAAAAGACCCTGAATACCGCAAACGCCGCGACCAGATTGCAAGTTTAGCCAAGAAATTTCGTGAAACGGGCGAAATTACAGATATGGATTACACGGAAGAAGAACAGGAAGTCTGGCGATATGTTGCAGGCGAACTCGAACAATTGCACAGAGAAAAAGCCTCGCCGTTTTACTTAAAAGCAAAAAAAGATTTGGGCATCAGCAATGACCGAATTCCGCAACTTACGGAAATGAACAAGCGTCTGAAAGAAACAACCGGATTTCGACTCGCACCGATTGAAGGTTTGGTTGACACACGAGCTTTTTTGAGTTGGCTTTCGTGGCGGACGATGCTTTCAACCCAATACATACGCCATCATTCGCGTCCCGGCTACACGCCCGAACCCGACATCGTTCACGAAGCGATGGGACACATACCGATGTTCACAAACCCCGATTTTACAGACTTTTCGCAATTCGTCGGACACGGTGCAAGACTTGCAAATGACGAACAACTTGAAAGACTCGGCAGAATTTACTGGTTCACCGTCGAATACGGTTTAGTCGAGGCGGAAGGCGACATCAAAGCATTCGGTGCAGGTTTGCTTTCGTCATTTAAAGAGTTAAAAAACGCCTTCACAGATAATGTCGAACGCCGCCCGTTTGTTCTCGAAGAAGTTATCGAGCAGGATTACGATTATTCAGATATGCAGCCGATTTTATACATCGCTCCTTCATATAAATTTTTGAAGGAAGAAACACGACGTTATATCGAGAGCTTTGGAAAGTAATTTTAACTATTAGAATACTAAGATAGAATACTAAGGAATGAAGATTTAATAACCTTACCCATTATGAAAACATTGGATTTAGCCGTTGAAAACGGCGGTATATTTGTAGCCCGCGATGTAAATCGTGGGGACAGTTTCAAACAATATCTAAAGTGGTTGAAAACCACGACATAC
>JBGTKR010000156.1:0-14579 GCA_041744535.1 Pyrinomonadaceae bacterium | reverse complement strand
GTTGCTTCATCTGACGCGACAAATATTTGTAGTTCAATTGTTCGGGACGGCGATGAATATATTTTGAACGGCAGAAAATGGTGGTCAACGGGGGCGGGCGATGAACGCTGCAAGTTGGCGATTTTTATGGGCAAAACCGATGAGGACGCTCCGAAACACTTGCAGCAATCAATGATTCTCGTGCCGCTCGATGCGGAAGGTGTAACGGTTGAAAGATGTCTGGATGTTTTCGGTTACGACGATGCACCGAATGGACACGCTGAAATTTTGTTTGAAAATGTCCGCGTGCCGAAAGAGAATTTGATCTTGGGCGAAGGTCGCGGATTTGAAATTGCTCAAGGTCGGCTTGGTCCCGGCAGAGTTCATCATTGTATGCGTCTGATCGGTCTGGCGGAACGATCACTAGAAATGATGTGCGAGCGTGCGAAAAATCGTTTTCCGTTTGGAAAATCTTTATCAGAACAGGGAATTATCCGAAACTGGATCGCCGAATCCCGCAACGAGATCGAACAGGCAAGACTTTTAGTTTTGAAAACCGCTTGGTTAATGGATGAAGTCGGAAATAAAGCCGCACGAAAAGAAATTGCGATGATAAAAGCAGTCGTGCCGCAGATGGCTTTAAAAGTTATTGATCGAGCAATTCAGGTTCACGGCGGTGCGGGAGTTTGTCAGGATTTTCCGCTTGCATTTGCGTGGACGATTGCCCGAATGCTGCGAATCGCCGATGGTCCAGACGAAGTGCATTTGCAATCTATTGCTAAAATGGAGTTAAAATAGACTGAAATGAAAATACGAAAAGTTACATTAGAAGACGCTGAAACGGTCGGCGAAATTTATAATTATTATATTCAGAACACACATCACACATTTGAAACCGAACCTTTGACTGTGGAGAGAACGCGGCGGCGGATCGGTAAAATTATTGATAAATATCCGTTTTTGGTAGCGGAACAGGACGGCGGGATTTTCGGTTATGCACACGCCGCTCCGTTCAAACTCAGACAAGCCTACGAACATTCGGCGGAAGTTTCGATCTATGTCAAAAATGATGCAAAGCAGAGAGGCATCGGCTCGATGCTGTATGAAAAATTATTTGAAAAGTTGGAAGACACGGACATCCACGCTCTTGTCGCCGGAATTTCTCTGCCGAATGACGGGAGCATAAAATTTCACGAAAAACTCGGGTTTGAAAAGGTCGCACACTTTAAAGAAGTCGGCTACAAACTCGGCAGATGGATTGATGTCGGTTATTGGGAGAAATTTAATTTTTAATTTCCTCTAAAATCCTTCTCGCCGATTCGATAAAATTTTCTTCATCTGCGGGAACACGCAAAATTCCATTTGGCGAAAATGCCGAGCCTTCAACTTCCTCAATCAATCGCATAATTTTTTCAGGTTCAACCTGTGATTTTTCATTGAGTTTGATGGCGATTCCTTCTTTTGCTTTGTCAACCGAAACAATGTGCATCGCTTCGGCAGTTTGCCGCAAGCGTGCATATTCAAAGAGATTCTCAACCGATTCGGGCATTTTGCCGTAGCGATCCTGGATTTCCATATAAATTGTTCGTAAATCCCCTTCGGTTTCAGTAGATGAAATTCGTTTATAAGTCCGCAGACGCTGACTCGTTTCGCCGATATATTCGTGCGGGATCGAAACATCCACGCCGAGATTTAATGAAACGCTCGTCTCATCCTCGATCTCCTCACCGCGTAATTCTTGAATCGTGCGGTTGAGCATTTTTGTATAAAGATCAAAACCGAGGGCTTCCATTTGCCCGGATTGCTGACCGCCCAAAAGATTTCCCGCACCGCGTAATTCCAAATCGAGTGCGGCAATGCGAAAACCCGCACCGAGATCGGAAAATTCACGAATCGCCGAAAGTCTCCGGCGGGCAAGCGGCGTTAATTCCAATTCGGATGGAATCAGCAGATAAGCATAAGCCCGACGCGATGAACGCCCGACTCTGCCGCGAAGTTGATAAAGCTGCGACAGCCCGTAATTATCGGCTCGGTTTATAATTATCGTATTCGCACGCGGAATGTCTATGCCGTTTTCGATAATTGTTGTCGCTACCAATACATCGTATTTATATTCGACAAAATCGAGCATAACTTTTTCGAGTTCTTTTTCGCTCATCTGCCCGTGTCCGATGACAATTCGTGCATTTGGCACGATCTTTTGAATATGTGCGGCGATGGCTTCGATTGTCTGCACGCGGTTGTGGATAAAGAAAACTTGTCCGTTTCGTGAAATTTCGGTTTCAATTGCGGATTTTATAACTCCTTCGGAAAACTGGACGACCTGCGTATTAATTGCCAGACGATCACGCGGCGGCGTTTCGATAATGGACATATCCCGCATTCCCATCATAGACATATTCAAAGTTCGCGGTATCGGCGTTGCCGTCAGCGTCAGAACATCAACTTTTTTCTTGAGTTGTTTTAATTTTTCCTTGTGTGCCACGCCGAAACGCTGTTCTTCGTCAACAATTACCAGTCCGAGTTTCGGCAATTTTACATCGTTTGAAAGTATTCGATGTGTTCCGATCAAAATATCAACTTCGCCTTTTTCCGCTTGTGCGACGATTTCCTTTTGCTCTTTACGCGAGCGAAAACGCGAGAGCATTTCGATCTTGACGGGAAAAGCGGCAAATCTTTGTTTAAAAGTTTCAAAATGCTGATACGAAAGAATGGTTGTCGGTGTTAAAACTGCAACTTGTTTACCGTCCATCACGGCTTTAAAACACGCCCGCAGTGCAACTTCCGTCTTGCCGTAACCGACATCGCCGACGATCAATCTGTCCATCGGAACTGCCCGTTCCATATCTTTTTTCAGTTCCTCGATAGAAGTTTTTTGGTCGCTTGTAAGATGATAAGGAAATGATTCTTCAAACTCCTTCTGCCACGGAGCATCAGCCGAAAATGCAAAACCCTGCACGAGTTTTCTTTCGGCGTAAAGGCGTAATAATTCATCCGCCATATCCCGCATCGCACGTTTCGCCTTCGCCTTCGTTTTCTGCCAACCTATTCCGCCGAGTCGGTCCAGCGTCGGTTGCTGCCCTTCACTCGAACCGTAACGCGAAACCAGATCGAGCCTTTCAACCGGAACAAAAAGTTTTGCATTATTCGCATAAACAAGCAGCATAAATTCCCGCTCAACGCCCTGCGTCCCGATCACCTGCAAACCCTCAAAACGCCCGATTCCGTGGTCAACGTGAACAACGAAATCGCCTTCTTTTAAGTCCCGAAAATCGGAAATAAAAGCCCCGGTCTTCGGTCTTCGGCTTTTGGATTTTGTTTTTTGCGGTTCAAATTCAAGTTGGGTTTTTACGCCGAAGATTTCATTCTCCGTATAGATTTTCAGATCAAGTGAAGGAATTTCAAAACCGCCCGACAGGTCGCCGATTCTCAATAAATCACTTGGCAAAACAATTTCATAGTCACGCAAAATGTCATTGAATCTCTCAGCCAGTCCTTGAGATTGAAATACAAAAAGTGAATTATTTCGTAAGTCGTAATTCGTAATTCGTAATTCGCTTACTTCTTTTCTTTGCGAACTTTGCGGCTTTGCGGGAAATTCTTTCTGTTTTAGATTATTGGCAAATTCTTTTATATTCCCTTGATATTTACGAGTCGGACGCGAGCCGATCTCAAAATCAACGGATTTTTCAGCAGTTGGAAAAAGGAAATGAGGTTTTCGGCTTTTGGTTTTCGGCTTTTGGTTTTCATTTTGAAATTTGAAATCTGCAATTTGAGATTCATTTAATTTCCCGTTAACTGAAAACTCCTCATCCGTTTCCGCCGCAATTTTTCCAAGACTTCTTATTTCCAATCTTTGATTTTGACCGAATTTTTCTCGCAGATTTTTCGGTTCTAAAAATAGTTCATACGGCTCAAGTCCGATCTCGCCGTGTTCGATTATTTCTTCGTAATGATCTTGCAGATGCTCGTAAAATTCCGTCAGATTTTGTTCGACATTTGTCGGTTCATCAATGACCAAAAGGCAATCTCCGAGATAGTCAAAAACATTTGCGTCCGATTTATTAAGAAGCGGCATCAGAAATTCCCAGCCTGAAAATGATTCGCCTGCGTCGGCAAAATCGGTGCGGTCTTTTAAGTTTCGTTTGAATTTTTCGTCTGAAAATCGCTCGCTTGCAAGTTCCGACCAAATCTCGAAATCGTCCGAAGTCGCCGCAAATTCACGCATCGGAGCGATTGAGGTTTTGTCCAATTGCTCGATGGAAAGCTGCGAATCGGCATCAAACGTGCGAATCGAATCAACCGTATCGCCGAAAAATTCGATGCGGACGGGATTTTCCGCGTCGGGCGACCAGACATCAATTATCCCGCCGCGGGTAGAAAATTCACCGACATTTGCTATCGGTTCTTCACGTTTATAACCGCTTGCAAACATTTTCCCGATCAAAACATCGGGCGGAAAATCCTCGTCGCGTTTTAAGTTTGCACCTAAGTTTTTTAATTTTTCAGGCGAAGGAATTTTAGTAACTAAAGATTTTGCTGAAAGCAGCAAAAAATCCGCCGGGTTTTTCGTCAAATTCCAAAGCGTCAAAGCCCGTTTTTCCTGAGTTTCCGCGTGCGGCGAAACGCCGGAATAAGGATCAGCCTCGAAAGAAGGCAATGTCAAAAGTCTGGAGTTTGGAGTTTGGAGTTTGGAGTTTTCTTCAGTTTGAATTTTGAATTTTGAATCTTGCACTGTGTTTTGAAAAAAACTCAAGTCGGATTCCCACGTTTCCAAATCCTTATTCAAATCCGTAACTATGACAAAAGTTTTACCGATTTCCTTTTGAATTTCGGACAAAACATAGGCTTTAGCGGCAATCGAGGTTAAACCGCTGAGATTCAGCACATTTGTTCCACGCTTTATTTCGCGGCGTAAATTTTGTAATTCGTTTGCGGTTTCGGTTGATGGATTCATATTTAAACTTAAAATTTCCCCGATTTAATCCTAATCGAGCAACATAATCGTCGCTTCGCCTTCGACCAAAATTGTGCCGTCCTGATTCTCGCAGGTTGTTTCGATCTTGATGATCGGTTTGTCTTCGCGGATTTTTTTTATCGTGGCTTTGGCGGTAACGACATCGCCGATAAACGTCGGATGCTTGAATTTAAGAGTTTGTCCGAGATAGACGATTTTCCGCACGTTTAGTTTGTAGCCGAGAACTGCCGAAATAAAAGAAGCCGTCAGCATTCCGTGGGCGATTCGTTTGCCGAATCGTGTGTCTTTTGCAAATTCATCGTCTAAATGCAGCGGATTATAATCACCCGAAACGTCCGCAAATTGTCGGATCAGTTCGTCCGTAATTTCTTTTTCAACCGAAAATGTATCACCGATTTTTAAGTACATAATTTTTATAATTTAAACGCAAATATCCGCAAATAAATAATTTTAACCACTATGGTTTCATTTATTTGCGACTTTAGTTTTTGTTAATTTAACTTTCGCACGAATGAGTTTTGATTTCAAAATCAAAACAAAAAAATGCCGACCAGTTTAGATCGGCAAAAAATACAGGAATGATGAATCATTCAGCAAAATAGGACTAAAAATCAATACCCCAACCAAAATTAACGCGGCTTTCGGCAATCGTTTTGCCGTATTCTTTCTTAGTTAAAACCCCTTCTAAAACTTTTGCATTTTCATCTAAAGTATAAAAATTTCCTTTGACCGGAAACTCACCGTTAAATTCATAGCTTATTCCGTTTTTGCCTTCTGCGTGAAAACGGATTTTTCCGTTTGAAATTTCAAGATTTTCAAAGCGTATGTAAGTTCCTTGACTTTTATCATTTATAAGAATCATCGAACCGTTCGGTGTAATCAATTCACCATAATTTCTATCCTTCGGGTTTACGTCGAAATTTTTGTTGTTGATATTAAATTGCTTGAAATCTTCAAAACCCTTTGGTGCATCATCGAGAAAATAATAGTAACCCTCGGGATCAAAATATGCTGAGTTCGTTTCGTCAACCTTCGGCGAAGTTAATTGATCTTCTTCATAGTTGAGCGGCAAAACAGATTCGGGATTATTTATATCAAAATTGGTTACCGGACAATATTGAATATTTTCCACTTCATTATTTCCGAGAAAAAACTGATAAACGCCAACCCACGCCACACCAAAAAATAGTGTGGTTACACAAATCGCCAAGTAAAAAATAATGTTTCTGATTTTCATCTATTGTTGAGAAATTACTCCTGTAAAAATAAAGAACTGATTTAGTCATAATTCTACAATTTTTTTATAGAGAAAAACAGCGTTATGTTTACTGTTTTATGACTGTGGATAGCCACAGTCTTTCCCCGACAGCACATATTTTCAGGCTTTCACTATTTTTATATTTTAGAAAAAATAAAAAAGAATTTTTTACGGTTGAATCAGCACCCGCCATACCACGTAAATCGTAATTTTACAGATGCTACCTTTTTACTTTTACGAAGTTTTATTAGTTCACCTTCGAGAACTATTGTTTTAGGATCAACATTCCAAAATCGTTTGGAGGTTAAAAAGCGTCCGCTAAATTCGTATGAAATACCGTTGATCTTTTGGCTGGCAAAAGCAAGCTTCTTATTACTTAAATTTATTTGGGTTAAATCATAACTTTTACCGCGTCGCTCGCCTATATGTAAATAACCCTTTGGTGGAATAGGAACTCCCTCATAATCAACAAAAACTTCATCGCTACTGGTTGTGAGGTGAAAATAATTAAAATTTGCCAACTCTTTGGGTAATTTATCCTCTGTATGATAATAACCTTCAGCATCAAATTCTTCTTGATTTTCTACATTGTTTAATTGAGTTTCATCAGCAGAAGGATTTGCTTCAACTGTGATTATTGTCGTAGGAAAAATTTCTTGAGTATTTTCTTTTTTAATTTTATTTTGTGTTTCTAATTTGGACGAATTTTGTTCAACTTTTGTGTTAGTCGTTTTAGAAAGTTCCCAGATTGAAAATCCGGCAAACCCAGCCCAAAAAGTTGTGATTCCAACCATTAAAGTGAAAAGATAATTTTTAATTTTCATAATTTTCTCCAACTGAATAGTTTGTTATTCGTAATTGTATGCAAAAATAATTTGCGGTCTAACGGTTTTGCCTCACAGCGAACTGTGGTTTGCCACACATTGCCGAAACTTGAACGCTCAACTATAATCTGAAGGTTCGGAGTTTAGAGTTTAGAGTTTGGAGTTTGGAGTTGGTTTTATTAACGCCGAACTCTAAACTCTGAACTCCAAACTCAATAAAATTATGAAAATCGCAGAATTTAACGAAATTATCGAACCGAATGACCAAACCGAAGCCCGTGAAAATAATTTGCGGGAAATAAAGGAATTTGTCGGAAATCCGTATCCGAATAAGTTTGCACGCTCAAGTATTACGGGCGTTGAAGACACAATTAGCGAAATTGTAAATTTTGAGCCGATTATCAAAGTTGTAGAAGAAATCGGCGAAATTGTGGCAAAACTGGTGGAACGGACGCGACCTGATCCCGAAATTAAAGAACCGCTTAACGAAAAACTCAAAGCACTCGGAAATGTTCGCGTTGCGGGACGACTTGCAACACCGCCGCGTGTGATGGGAAAAGCGGCGTTTGTGCATTTGTCGGACGGTAAAAATCGTTTGCAAATTTATGTTCGCAAGCAGGATGCAAAAGCGATAAATAATGATACGGACGAAGTTTCGGATGAAGAATTTTCCGGCTTTAAACTTTTCGGATTACTCGATCACGGTGATTTTGTTGGCGTTGAAGGATTTTTATTTTTAACAAATACGGGCGAACTTTCGGTTCACGTCGAAACAATACAGTTTTTATCAAAAGCGATGCTGCCGATGCCCGACAAAATGCACGGAATCGCCGATCCCGAACTGCGTCGCAGATTTCGTTATGCGGATCTGATCGGTTCGAGTTTGCAGGTCGAACACGAAGGTTTGACGACACGCGAAGTTTTTGAACGCCGTGCGAAAATAATTTCTTCGATGCGTCGTTATTTGGAAGACCACGATTATATAGAAGTCGAAACACCGATGCTCACGCCGAAAGCGACGGGTGCGGCAGCAGAGCCTTTTGAAACGCATCACAAAGCTCTCGACATCCCGCTTTTTGCGAGAATTGCTCCCGAACTCTATCTGAAACGCTTAATGGTAGGAGGTTTTGAGAAGGTTTTTGAACTCAACCGAAACTTCCGCAACGAAGGTTTATCGCACAAACACAATCCTGAATTTACGATGCTCGAATTCTATTGTGCCTATATGGATGTCAACGGAATGATGGATTTTTGCGAGGAAATGTTGAAGAAATCTGTTGAAGATGCAACGGGAAGTTTGCAAATCGAGTTTGAAGGAAAAGAGATTGATTTTAATAATTTTGAAAGACTTTCGATGCGGGAGGCGATTGTGAGATTCAAATCCGACGCAGAAATTACGGAAGATAATATGCTCGAACTTTTTGAAAATCACGTTGAAGAAAAGTTGATAAATCCGACGTTTATCATTGATTTTCCAAAATCCGTTTCACCGCTTTCAAAAGCATCGCCCGAAAATCCGGCGGTTGCCGAGCGGTTTGAATTGTTTATCAACGGAATGGAAGTCGCCAACGGTTTTTCGGAATTGAACGATCCGAAAGAGCAGTATGAACGCTTCCGTGACCAAATGAAGGAACGCGAATCGGGCGATGCGGAAGCGATGGTGCTTGATGAAGATTACATCAAAGCCTTGTCATACGGAATGCCGCCCGCCGCCGGAATCGGCATCGGGATTGATCGAATCGTGATGCTTCTGACAAATCAACATTCGATCCGTGATGTCATTCTGTTCCCGCATATGCGTCCCGAAAAGAATACAACAGCGAACGAAGACGACGAATAAAAATTTATTGTCTTGATTTTATAAATTGAAAATATTTTTACTAACAACTTTTGCACTTATCGCATTTGCGTTTAATTCGATTCTCTGCCGTATCGCTCTCGGCAATGAAATGATTGACGCGGCGAGTTTTACCGTGATTCGGCTCGTTTCGGGAGCAATCACGCTTTTGATAATTTACACGATTTTCGGTAAAAAAAAGAGAGAAACAAAACGCGATAATTGGAATTCCGCATTTTTTCTTTTCGGTTATGCGATCTGTTTTTCGTTTGCGTATAAAGGTTTGACAACAGCGACCGGGGCTTTGATTTTATTTGGAATGGTGCAGGCGACAATGATTATTTCCGCATTAATTGCGGGCGAAAGACCCAAGGTTTTAGAATGGATCGGTTTGGCTGCCGCACTTGGCGGACTTGTTTATTTGGTCTTTCCCGGAATCGAATCGCCGCCGCTTTTTCGTTCTGTTTTGATGGCGTTGGCGGGAATCGCCTGGGGGTTTTACACGCTTCGCGGAAGAGGGAGCGAGAATCCTCTGGCTGATACGACCGAAAATTTTCTGCGAACCGTTCCGCTGGTGATAATTACGAGCGTTCCTTTTTTGATCTGGATGAAACTATCGCTGAACGGGGTTTTGCTCGCGGTTACATCGGGTGCGATTGCTTCGGGCATCGGCTACGCGGTTTGGTATGCCGCACTTAAATATCACACTGCGACACGGGCGGCGATCTTACAGCTTTCCGTTCCGGTTCTCGCGGCAATTGGTGGTTTAATTTTCCTTTCGGAAGTTATTTCCCTGCGTTTGATTTTGGCAAGCAGTTTGATTTTGGGCGGGATCGGTTTGGCGATCTTGGGAAGAAACAAAATTAAAATTTCTCAAACTTAATGATAAAATAATAGCTTCTATAAATTGATTGAATTGTCAATTTACCTGCATTTTTTTGTTCTAAATCTTCAAGGTGGGGAATTAATTTTTCGGGATATTTAACGTGAAATTGTTTGAGCCAAATCTGCAAAATTTTCTGAAACCAACGCGGCAAATCCCTCTGGTCATAGAAATCCACAATGTAAAACGAATGTCCGTTTTTTAGGTTAGAAAGTGCATTTTGGATTGATGCCTGCCAAGTCGGAATCATTGAAATTGAATAGGAAAAATAGATCGTGTCGAAAGGTTTTGTTAGTCGAAATGTTTTATCAAATGAGAAATCGTCGGCAAGTGCGTTTTGCAAATCAACATTTTTCAAATTGTTTGCAGAAATTTTCTTGTTTGCGGTTTCGAGCATTGCGGCGGATGCGTCCAAGCCGAAAAAGTTTGTGTTCGGATATTTCTTTGCAAGAATTGCCAGATTTCTGCCCGTTCCGCAGCCGACTTCCAAAATATTTTCGCCTTCCCGAACATCCATTTCCGCAATCAATTTATCGCGTCCGAGTAAATAATATTTCCGCGTTAAGTCATAAAAATATCGCTGATGGCGATACATTTTGTCCATTTTCTCGAAGGGCGAGGTCATAATTTTTTTTTGCCACAGAGAACTCAGAGTAAGAATGAGATATTTTAAATATTTTTCTCAAAAAAACTCTGTGTTCTCTGTGGCTAAATCTTATTTCAAAATATATAAATGAAATCCGCCGTAAATTGATGCACGATCTTTTTTAAATAATTCTTTTGATAAATCTTCTTTATATTCAAATTTTTTCAACAGATTCTTCGGTAAATTTTTCTCAATCGGCGAATTTGCTCCGGCAGTTCTGAAGATTATTCGTGAACCGCTTTTACTTTTGTCGGCAATAGCTTGCCAGAGTTCGGTCATTGCATCGCTGTTCATCCAATCTTGTGCGTCGAGAAAAACGAAACGGTTGAATTTCCCGAAGTCGTAGTTTGCGATCTCTTTTGTAACCGAACCGATCTTCGTTTTTAATTTATAGGCGTTTGATTTTAATGTTTCGTAGTTTTCTTCTTTTAAATATTCGGGAATCGCCCGGCGGTTTTCGGTGTCGTATTTTCGGGCGAAAGCCTGCCACGCAAAATAATTTTCGTAGATCGGATATTCAACGGCGAGGCGTTTGGCACGTTCGCGGTAAACGTCGAGAATGTTTGCGTTTTCGTCAAAATCTTTTTTTATTTCCTCGTA
This sequence comes from Pyrinomonadaceae bacterium, assembly GCA_041744535.1. GTDB lineage: Bacteria > Acidobacteriota > Blastocatellia > Pyrinomonadales > Pyrinomonadaceae > Aridibacter. The sequence goes on along the minus strand of JBGTKR010000156.1, from coordinate 3,574 downwards.
TTGCTGCGGCGGAATTCCCAAGCCGAAAAGCGTTACGGGCAGTTTGCCGATGGCTTTGATAAACAACGAATTAAAAAAAGGTTCGATATATTTTTCGTAGATTTCTTCCTGTTCTTTTAATGTTTTGGCGTTAATTATCTTTTCCGGTTGGCATCCGTGCAGATGAGAAAATTTATGAAAAAGACGCAAAAAATAACCGTTGCGGGAATGTTCGTAAAGTCCGCCTTGCTTGAAAAAATCAATTCGATTGCCGTGAGCGATCTTGCCAATCAGGGAATTCGATTCCCAAAATTTTCTCGTGTCGGCATCGAGGTTCGGAGCGATGTGTCTTTGATAATTTTCCTTGTTTTTTTCGTGCTTGCCGAAACCGAAAAGGGCGAAAAAATCTTCGTAATCGGGCAAATATTTAAGAGCGGTGATTTTGAGATTTAATAAATAAATATGATGCCGATTAAGATCAACCGCCGTTACCGATTCGGGATTTTCGATCAAATAGTTTAGTGCATTGCAGCCGCCCGAAGAAATCGTCAAAATACTTGAATCTTCATCCAATTCCAACGCCTGCAAATCAACCCGCGGGTCTTCCCAAATCTGATTATAGACAAAGGCATCGAACCAAATCGCAAACAGTTTTTGCAGAATGCTTTGCTTTTTTGATACTTCCTTTTGCTTTACTGCGTCTAAAACAAGTTGTTCGGAACTCATATTTAGTATAAATTTATCATTAGGAGCTAAAACTTATGAAATGGATAAGTCGAATAATCGGGATCGTTTGTATAATTTACGCGATAAAAACATTTGAGTTCGGTGAGATTCACGGAATGTTTATTTCGTCAATTCTTTTTCTGATTGGAATAAACGGCTTGTTTATGGATTCGGAAACGGAAAAGCTGAGAAAAATCGGAAAATATTCAAGCCGTTTCGCTTTGATTTTGACAATTTTTCTTTTAGTTAAAGTTTTGTTATAGGCTGAAAATTATTCAAAATCAAAGGCAGAAACCCGCGTGTCAACAAGGGTGCTGTTGGTGAACAGACTTGCTCAAATTCCAAAAACACCCTCCATAACTGTCGGGTTTCTGCCTTTAATCATTAATCATAACTTCAACCGGATCAATTCCCGAAGCACGCCACGCCGGATATAAAGCACCAATCAGGCTTCCGCCGATGGCGATGGCAAACGCCGTTATCAGCCAACCCGTGCTGAATTCAAAGGCGAGTTCAAAAAATCCTTCGATCAAATAAGCCGCCAGAAACGAAATTAAAAGTCCTAATATTATTCCCAAAACGCCGATCAAAAACGCTTCGCCTTCGATAACTTTGATGATAAAAGGTTTTGAAGCACCGAGCGACTTTAAAATGCCGATTTCCTTGCGTCTTTCGGTGATCGTCGTATACATCGAAAGCAGAACGAAAATCGTGCTGACAAACGCTCCGAGTCCGACCAATACACGCAGGAATGTTTTCAAGCCGGGAACTCTGTCTTCCGCGTCAATAATCAAATCCCGCGTCAGATTGATCTTATTGCCGGGAAGTTTTTCATTTATTCGGCTTGCCACCTGTGTAATATCCGCTCCGTCTTTTAATTTAACCAAAATAAATGTGCTTTTTCGCGGGGCTTGGAGGGCGTTCTGCATTGCTTCTAAAGACATTTTTATTCTCGCACCCGAAGGCGGTGAGAAAACGCCGACGATCTTATGATCTTTGCCGAATATTTTTATTGTGTCGCCGAGTTTATATTCATTGCTTTGCATATTGCGTTCATCCACAACGACCTCATCATCAGCCGTTGCCGGACAACCTTGCAGAATTTCCATATCATTCATTTCGGCAAAAGGTTTCCATTCAACGCCGTCAATTTGTTCAACGCCCCAACGCTGTTCCGCATTCGTGCTGATATAACGGATGACCGGAACAGTTGATTTTACGCCTTCGACTTCAAGCAGTCTGTCGGCATAAGTCGTGCTGACCGAAGCATTTGAACTTGTCAAACTCATTGCTCCCGGTCGTGTAAAAAGAATTTCCGCCTTCCAGTTCGCCGCACGCTTTGCCATATCGTTGGTCATTCCGCGTGCAAGTCCCGTAAAAAGCACGACTAAAATCACGCCGAGTGCCACGCCGACAATGCTTATAAGTGTGCGAAAAGGTCTGGTTCGTAAATTGGCTAAAACTAATTCGAGCATAAATGTTTGTCTGAAAACTAAAAATTATAACTTACACGGGAATAAAGCGGAAACGGGTTTGATATAATTTGAATAGAGCAAAAAATTGAAAAACAAAGATATTCGGATAATTTTATTTTTGCAAATACAATCGAAAAGTTATGAAAAAGATAAAAAAAATACATCCACTGGCGATTCGTTGGTTTCATTGGGTAAATTTTCCGGTTCTGTTTCTGATGATCTGGAGCGGCTTGCTGATCTACTGGGCAAACGGAGTTTTCGGCATCGGTTGGGGAAGTTGGCGGATCAGCCTTTTTCCGGCTTGGTTTAATGAAACTCTGGGAATACCTTTTCGGCTTGCTGAAGGAATGGCTTTGCATTTCTTTTTTATGTGGTTTTTTGCAGTTAACGGGATTTTATATGTTGCTTATACGATTATTTCCGGCGAATGGCGTTATCTCGTTCCCGATAAAAATTCATTTAAAGAAGCATTTCAGGTCGTTCTGCACGATCTGCATTTGAGCAAAAAAGAGCCGCCCAAAATAAAATACAATGCCGCCCAGAAAATCGCTTATACATTAATAATCATAATGGGTTTGGGTTCGCTTTTGACCGGATTGGCGATCTATAAACCGATCCAATTTTCGTGGCTGACTTGGATTTTCGGCGGTTATGAATGGGCAAGATGGGTGCATTTTTGGCTGACGATGGGTTATCTCGTATTTTTTGTGATCCACGTTGTTCAGGTTGCCATAGCCGGTTGGAGCAATTTTCAGGCAATGATTACGGGGCGGCAATTGGTAAATCAGGAAAAAGTCGAGAGAAGGGAAAAAGAATAAAAAACGGAGTTTTGTGATGGAAGATAAAAAATCAATCGGAACGGAAGAAAATACACAGAAAGAAGCTGATACTTTGGAAATCGAAGAAAAGCCTTTGGAAACGGAAGACAAAGGTGATGATGAAAAGATCATAAAAGAATTCAGAAGCATTTCACGCCGAAATTTTCTGGGCTTCGGAGTCGGCGGAATTTTAGCGGGCGGAGCATATTACTGGCTTCGCTCTGCTCCATTGATCGGCGAGTTAGAATCGCCTCTGCGTCATACTCTGCAGTTTAACGAAGCAATTGCAAGAAAATATTTCAGCCATTCGCGGCTTGCTCCCGAATATCCGAAGTCGGCGGTTGAGCCGTTGCGGGTCAACGGCAGAATCGGTTTGTCGGAAGAATTTGATGCAAGTGGATGGAATTTACAGGTTTCGGGAACACAAAAAAGTCCGAACAATCCGCTGCAATTTTCACTCGAAGACATCAAAAAATTACCAAGGCAAAATATTTCAATAAATTTCAAATGTATCGAAGGCTGGAGTCGGATTATGAATTACACGGGAGCAAGATTTGCGGATTTTATTGCCCGAAA
>JBGTKR010000155.1:0-2483 GCA_041744535.1 Pyrinomonadaceae bacterium | reverse complement strand
ACTCTGAAAATAGATGATAATTGGGTAATAATTATAAATTAAGAATTATTCATTATAAATTATTCAGGAATAGATAAACCGTTTGTTTTCTCCAAGTTAATTCATAATTTATAATTTATAATTTATAATTATTTGAGGGGTCGCGGGGGTTTTCAAGGCAGAAACCCGACAGTTATGGAGGGTGCTTTTTGGATATTGCCGGCTAATTCTCGAATGCACCCTCATTGACATTCGGATTTCTGCCTTAAACTCCGCGACCCCTCAATTATTTAAGATAAATGCAGAGTTTGAACACAGCTTCTTATAACGCTTTCCTATTTAGATTTATATTCTTTTCTTAATTATCCATTTTCCATTTTCCATTTTCCATTTTCTACTGTTTTCTGACAATTTCTGTCACAAATCTCTTACAAAAAAGTGTTAGATACCAGTTAATTTCTCCTTCAAAACATCTTAGCAGAATAGTCTTCTAAGATATAAATCCTTATAAAATATAAACTTAAATCACATTTCAACACATCAATATTTTTTGGCACACGGCTTGTATCTACTAATCACGACTACGAAAACGTAGAAAAAGACTTAATAAAATATTTAGGAGATTGTGAAAATTAAAATGAAAAATCAAAAAGGTTTCTCGCTTATCGAATTATTAATCGTTGTTGTTATTATCGGCATTATCGCCGCTATTGCTATCCCGAACTTGCTTGCCGCACGTCGTGCTGCTAACGAAGGCTCTGCTGTTTCATCAATGAGAACTATCCACGGTGCTGAAATGACATATCAGGCAAGTGTTGGTAACGGAAATTACTCAGGTAATTTGGGTGATGGATCAGGACAAGCTGCTGCACCTGACGGAACTCTTGAAAAAGCAGGCTTAGTTGACTCTGTTCTCGGTTCAAAAACAAAAAGTGGTTATAACTTTGCTGGTAGTAAAGTAGATGCAGATGCCGGACAACCTGCAACATTCATCCATTCAACAATACCTGTAACAGCTACTGGTGTTACGCAAACCGGATCACGCCGTTTTTGTATTCAAACAGAAGGTGTTGTTAAAGTGGATAATACTGCTGCTAATCTAATTACACAATATGATGCCGCCACTTGTGCAGCGGCTAGCCCTGAAAATAACTAATCTAAATTAACTAATTTACAAAAACAGAGAAGCATTGCAAGATGTTTCTCTCTTTTTTTGTCGAAAATAAAGCCCCTGATAACTTATTGAGAAGCAGATAATTTTATTTTCAACATTTTATCAAACCCTCTTACCGATAATCCGTATTAAAATAAACACTCTCAGAAATTTGTATTGATATATCTATCCAAATTAGTATAATAAATTTGCGAATTTTGAGTGGGATGATGAAAACTGTTATTATTGGGCTGCATACAGGAGATTGATTTATGCTTTCCAACCGAATTTCCATTGATCCGCAGATTTGTCACGGGCAGGCTTGCATCAAAGGCACGCGAATTCCGGCACATCAGATCGTCGGGATGTTAGCCAACGGCGATACTTTCGGCAGTTTGCTGCAAGCCTATCCGAATATCACCGACGAAGATATTCGTGCCTGTTTGGAATATGCCGCTTGGCTGGCAGAAGAACAAATCAACCCGCTTGAGGAAGTCATCGGCTGATGAAAATTTGTGTTGATGAAAATATCCCGCTTGTTACGGTTGTCGCACTTAAAAATTTAGGACACGATGTTTTAGATATTCGCGGGACAACCGAGCAGGGTTTAACCGATGAATTGCTTTGGAAGAAGGTGCAGATTGAAAACCGGCTGTTGATAACTACCGACAAAGGCTTTGCCGGAAATCGTGCCGAACCGCATTACGGTATCTTGATCGTTCGCCTTCGCCAACCGAATGAGCAGAAAATCCACGCCAGAATTATGCAGGCATTTAATCAGTTTTCTGAAAGCGAGTGGCAAGAACTTCTTGTCGTGATGCGTGATACGGTTCAAAGCGTTTGGCGAAACGTCTGAAACTTAATACCCGCATCAGTATGGTAAAGGACGAAAAACTAAATCCGCATAACTTCTAACGGACATCTCAATCTTATTTTCAGTACGAAACAAAGATGGCACACTTTCTAAAAATTAAGGATAAAATTTTAAGTTGATAAACTTTGCTAAAACGCTTCCGAAGCATTCCATCGTCAAAGAACTTCCAAAATGAATCATATTTTTACCATCGCAAAAAACACATTCAGAGAAGCAGTTCGTGATCGTGTGCTTTATAATCTGATCGTTTTTGTTTTGCTGATTACGGCAAGTGCAATTTTTCTCGGCGAGCTGACCGCCGGACAGGAAGCCCGCACGATTGTTAATCTCGGTCTGAGTGCGACGCTTGTTTTCGGCGTGTTTATCGCAATCTTCGTCGGTGTCGGACTCGTTTCAAAAGAGATCGAAAAACGCACGCTTTACACGATTTTTTCAAAACCCATCGGACGCGGCGAATTTATTGTCGGCAAATATCTG
>JBGTKR010000154.1:0-7783 GCA_041744535.1 Pyrinomonadaceae bacterium | reverse complement strand
AAAAATTTAACGGCAATAAAGATTTGCGTCTTGAAGTTGAAAAAATGCTTGCCGCTGATGCCGAAGATGCAGATGAGAATGACGCACTCGAAAAAAATGCTTTTCAACATTTTACGAATGAAAACGAGCAGAAAATTCCCGAACAGATCGGCGGTTATAAGATCATCAAAGAGATCGGCAGAGGCGGGATGGGAAATGTTTATGAATCCGTCCGTGAAACGGAGAATTTTACACAAAAAGTCGCCTTAAAAGTTATCAAACGCGGAATGGATACGGACGCGATTCTTTCGCGTTTTCGCTTTGAGCAGCAGATTCTTTCATCGCTCGAACATCCGAATATCGCACGTTTTCTTGACGGCGGAATGACCGCAGACAATTTGCCTTTTTACGCGATGGAATATGTCGAGGGCGAATTTATTGACGATTATTGCGAAAAGCAAAATTTATCAATCAAAGACAGATTAAAATTATTCCGCAAAGTCTGCGATGCCGTCCAATTTGCTCATCAAAATTTAGTAATTCACCGTGATCTGAAACCGAAAAATATTCTCGTAACGGAAAACGGAACGCCGAAACTGCTTGATTTTGGGATCGGCAAAATCTTAAATCCAGAATCGGTTGACGAGATCGGAACAGCAACGAAATACGGAATGATGACTCCGGCTTACGCTTCGCCCGAACAAGTTCGCGGTGAACGCATCGGCACAACCAGCGATGTTTATTCGCTCGGAGTTATTTTATTTGAATTGCTGACGGGTAAAAAACCTTACAAAACGGAAACAAATAGCCAAGTTGAACTGCAAAAAGCGATTCTTGAAACCGAACCGACGAAGCCTTCTCTGGCAGTGAGCAGTGAGCGGTTAGCAGTTAGCAGTGAAAACTCTGAACTCCAAACTTTGAACTCTAAACTCATGAAAGGCGATTTAGATAATATTATTTTAAAATCTTTGCGTAAAAATCCGCATCGGCGGTATTCGTCGGTGCAGGAGTTTTCCGAAGACATTCGCAGGCATCTCAAAGGCTTGCCCGTTTATGCACGTCCGCTTACTTTGAAATATCGTGCGACGAAATTTTTTCAGCGAAATAAGATTTATGTTTTTGCGAGCCTTTTGATTTTCCTGAGTTTGCTGACGGGAATCACGGTTGCGATCTGGCAGGCACACGAAGCCGGAAAATCTGAACAACTTGCACAGAAGCGTTTTGAAGATGTGCGGCAACTTGCAAATAATGTCGTCTTTAAATATCACGATGCGATTGCGAATCTGCCCGGTTCGACTGAAGCACGCAAAATGCTTGTAACGGATGCCTTAAAATATCTCGATAATCTGGCGAAAAATTCCGCAGACAATCCCGAACTGCAAAAAGAATTAGCCCGGGCTTACTTAAAAATGGGCGATGTGCAGGGGAAAATGTATGCGGCAAATATCGGCAACACGAAGGGTGCGGCGGAAAGTTACAAAAAAGCCGTCGGTTTGATGGAAAGTGCGGTTGAAAATTATCCGAAAGATATTCAGGCAAAAGAGGTTTTGATCAAGGCTTATAACGATTACGCATTTTTATTATTGCGAACGGGAAGTCTAAATTCTACAAAGGAGATCGTTCAAAAAGCCTTGAATTTACACGAACAAGTTATCAAAACCGAACCGAATAATGATGAAAGAAAAATTCAACTGATCGAGCTTTTCGTGCGGCTCGGTGATGTTGATGTGGGAAGTGCGGAAGAAAACGAAAAAGCGAACGGCGAACAAAATTTCAAAATTCGGCTCGCTCATCATCTCAAAGCCTTGCCTCTGGCGGAAAAATTATACGAATCCGACAAAAACGATTACGAAATAGTGCGGACGCTTGCCCGCGTTTATCAAAGAATCGGCACGGATTATCATTGGATCGGCGAACAGGCGGAAAGATACGGACAAAACGAAAAAGCCGCCAAAGCATTTCCGCAGGCTTTGGAACTTCATTCGAAATGCTTTGAAATGGTGCAAAAAATGCTTGAAATTAAGCCCGAAAATAATGTTACTCAAAGGTATTTATCGGTTGCACTTATAAATATGGCGTTGTCTTTTTCAACCAACGGACAATTTGAAAAATCTCTGGAAATGGCGGATAAAAATCTGGAATTGGTCAATAAAAATCTCGCTTCGGACAAATCCAATAAAAAAGCAAAGTTTGATATATCGCTCGCCTACGGCGTTTTCTCCGATATATATTTTCGCCAAAAAGAATATCGAAAATCAGCCGAACATAAATTAAAAACTCTTGAACTCGACAAAGAAATTTATAATGCGGACAATCAAAATCAAGAGGTTTTTATCCGAATATACGAACACCACAAAAAGTTAGGCAAAATTTACAGTCTGCTCGGAGATAAAGCTAAAGCGGATTTTCACAAGAAAGAATTTGAAAGATTAGTGAAAGAAATTAAATAAACTACACCACTTCTTTTTATTTCAAATTTCAGATTTCAAATCTCAGAAATAACAACGCTTTTATTTGAAATCTGAAATTTGGAATTTGAAATTTGATGGGTTACTTTATTTTACCTCTGTTACTTATATGATTTATTTGAGAAAAAATTATCTTAAAATTCTGTAATCACAAAACCCGTCCGCTGCCCGAACTGTTCCGCTAAAGAATCCATCCCGTGCGAACTTTCATCACGCGAAATCCGCTCGACACGCCACAACGGATAAAACGAATCCTGCATCGGCAGATATTGCTCGCCGTTTTTTATCGCAGTTGTCCATTCATCAAAATAATCCAGATCAATCCCGCGAACAAAAACACCCGCCGCATTTATCTCGTACAAAACGCCGAAAATCTTCTCTCGCGGATTTTGCATAACGATTATTATCGGTTCGCCCGTTTCGATTTTCATAAAATTACTTTAACTTAATTGCCGCGAATTCCAATTCACCGTTTTTATCCAAAACTTTTGCATCAATCAAATCGCTTTCGGTCAATTGCGGTAAAAATTCGTGCGGAACTAAAACTAATACGGATTTTTTGTTTTCTTTATTCAAAAATTCGACAATTTCTCCAACGCCGTTAAAGCGTTTTTGTTCGCCGGTTTTTTCTCTGATTAATCTGCCGTTTCCGTAAAATTCGATGTTGTGATTGACCGTGTGTAAATTTATGATTTGCTCGTTTTTATAGCCGTTTGCGTTTGCCGTTTCGACAAGATGCTTGGTCGAATCCTGTTCGGCAAAATCAGGCACGACCAATTGCAGGAGGACTGCAATAACGACGAATGTTAAAAACGCCAAACCCTGCAACGCATATTTTCTTGCCGAACTTTTTTGAACAAATCCATAAACGTATAACGCCGTTAAAATAACCGCTCCGGGAAGTGCCGGCAGAATGTAACCGGGAAGTTTTGAGCCGGAAAGCGAAAAGAAAACAAGCGGCACTAAAAGCCACGCGATTGCAAAGAGTCGTAATTCGTAATTGGTAATTCGTAATTCGTTTTTTCTTTGCTTCTTTACGTCTTTGCGGGAAACAATTTGCTTAAAAAAATTCCAGATTGCCGCAAAGAAAAACGGAATCCACGGAATTGTAAAAAGCGGAAAAATTACCCAGAAAAACCAGAAAGGCTGTGGATGTTTGAATTTGTTGGAAGAAAATCTCTGAAAATGATGCTGGATAAAAAATTCGTCAATAAATTCCCAACCGTTAGTCAGATAAACGGGCAGATACCAGATTGATGCAACTAAAATGCTTAAAATTGTTCCCCAGAATAAACTAATAAGAAAAATTTTGCCCGGAAGCAGTTCAAATTTTAAAATATGATAGAAAAAAACGATTGCAAAAGGAAAAACAATGCCGATCAAACCTTTTGCCAGAAGTGCGATTCCGATAAATACATAAAATCCTATAAGCCACAAATACGCAATAACTTTTGGAGAAATGAAGGGCAGAATTAAAGTTTTTTTGAAAAGGTTTATCGCAACAAAGTTTTCATCTTCGTTATAATAATGTTTCTGCAAAAATTTATCGAATAAAAAATAACAGACGAGCGAAGCAGTTATCGGAAAAGTTATCATTATGTCGAAACTCGCACCGCGTGAAAAAACGAGCAAGCCGAGCGACGAAGCGGCGATCAGCATTAACCAATTGGCAAATTCGTAATTCGTAATTCGTAATTCGTCATTCGCCTCCTCCGTGTTTCTCTGTGGCTCTGTAGTGAAATTTTTCCCCAAAATCCACAAACTCAAAATCGTTCCCAAACCGAAAAGTGCCGAACCGAGTCTTGCCGCAAATTCATTAACGCCGAAAATATTGTAAAAAGTTATTTGCAGCCAATATAAAAGTGCGGGTTTTTCAAACCAGTTAAAACCGCCGAGCGTCGGCGTAATCCAATCGCCGCGTTCAAACATTTCGCGGGCGACCTGTGCATAACGCGGCTCGTCGGGACCGAGAAGCGGTAAATTTAACGCAAACAAATAAACCGCAACGATGATAATTGCAAATACGACCCAGATAATTTTGTCTTTGTTTTTCAACATATTAAAATCTAAACCGCAATTATCATTTATCAGTTATCAATTATCAATTATATTTTTAGGTTTTTCGTCAATAACAAACATAATAATTGGAAACTGAGATTTGATAATTGATACTTTTTGCAGTTATCGTAAAATTTAAAATTGAATGAAAATAAATAAATGAAAAAAATCGAAAATCGAAAATCGAAAATCGAAAACATCAAGACCGCCGTCATCGGAGTCGGTTCGCTCGGACAGCACCACGCCCGAAATTTTGCCGAACTTGCCGAAGACGGCAGCACGGAATTTATTGGTGTTTGTGATGCAGATGAAGCAAGAGCAAAGGAAATCGCCGGGAAAAATGATTGTCAATATTTCACGGATTGGCGTGAATTGATCGGCAAAGTTGATGCGGTTTCAATCGTTACGCCGACGGAGCTTCATTGCGAAATTGCCTGTGCATTTCTGGAAAAAGGCGTGCATTGTTTGGTCGAAAAACCGATTGCGATGACTTTAGCAGAAGTTGATAAAATGACTGCGATTGCGGAAAAATCGGATGCAAAAATTATGGTCGGGCATCTTGAAAGATACAATCCGGCGATGGTTGCCTTGCGTCCGCACGTAACGAAACCGCTTTATTTTGAAATCCACCGCGTGTCGCCTTTTCCGAATCGTTCGCTCGATGTTGATGTCGTTTTAGATGTAATGATTCACGATCTCGACGCGATAAACTGGCTTGTCGGCGAAGATGTAAAATTAGAATCAATTCACGCCGTCGGAATTCCGATAATTTCCGATAAAGTTGATGCTGCCAATGCCCGCATCGAGTTTGAAAACGGTGCGGTCGCAAACATAACCGCGTCGCGTGTCGGCACGGAAAAAATTCGCAAAACGCGATTTTATCAAACGAATTCTTATGTTGTTTTGGATTACGCAACAAAATTTGCGTCCGTAACATCTTTGAATCCCGATGCTGAACATATCCTTTTGGGGATAAACGTCAATAAATTAGAAGTTGAAGATGTCGAACCGTTGCGGGCGGAATTATCGGATTTTATTGATGCAATTGTAAACGATAAAACTCCGCCGATCACCGCTCAAGACGGCAGACGTGCGTTAAATTTGGCTTTGCAGGTTTTGGATAAGATCGAAAAACATCGGAATCGTTTGGATATGTAAAGTTTAATTACACCACAGAGCCACAGATTGACACGGATGAACATAAGATAAAAGATAAAGGTAAAACGGATAATAATTGAAAAAAACAGTTTTATCTTCTTATCATCCCGCGTTTATCTGTGAAAATCTGTGGTAAAATTTCTTTTTTCCGCAGACTTTGAATAAGCCCTAATCTTTAAACTGTTTTTTAAAGTCAATCGAATTTTGTAAAGGAAAATTGGCTAAACTTCAAATTCACTATCACCGCTCAAAAAAATCATCCGGTAAATGTTCACCGTAAGTGCGAAAATACAGACGCTTTTTGATTTCTTCATCAGATAAATCCTTCGGCATTGAAGCGATTAATGCTTTTCTTCCGGCGGCAAACATTGCGGAGGCAAATCTCGCACGTTCTTGCGGAGATTTTTTCATCCAAAGTTCGTTTTGCATTTCTTCAATTTCACGAGTCGTATCCATCAACATAATTTTGCTCCAGAAGATTTTTAGATTTCTCGAAAAGTTCGGTTAGATTCAATTTTTCAAGCCATTCTCTGACATATTTCTCATCAAATCCGTTACGTATAATACTTGCGACATCGAGCATTTGTCTTTCCGAATTAGATTTTTTTGCCCAAATCAATTTTGAAAGTATCAAATCTTCTTTCATAATAATCCAAACCTCGAAACCGCCTTCATAATCAACTTTTTTTCTGCGTGAAAAAACAAGTTTTTGAAATTCGTCGTTTTTAAGAATAATACAATCAACTTTAATTACGGTTTCCTGATTCAAGACGTTGAACATCCATTTCCGACTAACCGCATCTTTCGCACTACGCAACGGAATATAATAATCACCGTCGAATTCTTTAACAAATTTTTCAAGAATTTCCGGCAAAAGATTGACAACAATATCAATATCAACAGTCGCCCTCGGAATCGCATAATGCACCAAAGCCATCGAACCTGTCAGCATATATTCAACGCCGATCTTCTCAAGCCGTTTGGCGAAATCTCCCAAAACATCATTTTGCTCTGTTTGTTTAATCAAAATATTACTCGAAAATCAACATTAAATTCTCCCGACAAAATCGTGCAAAACTCCGGTTGGAACATAATCTATTTAATTCATACATTTTATCGAATCCGATCATATTGACAGACATTTTTGATGTTGTAAATAAAATATCTGCCGTGCGAATCGGCACTCATTAATTCTTCATAAATTTCTTTATCAACATCGGAATATTCATAAATTCCGCCGCTGTGAAACTGTATTTCCAAAGTTTTCGTCGCCTCGTCATATCCAACCGACGCTAAATTTGAAGATTCAACCGCTGTTCTTTTCATAATTTGTTTTTCCCGACAAAATCTTTAATAAAAATCTATGTCCGCTTCGGCAAGTTCGCCGTCGGGTTCAACATAAGCAAAAATAAACTCATCCGAATCCTCGCCTAGCATTTCGGAATCAAAAGCAATCTTCGCACTCGCGTCGTAGTATATTTTTATCGAATGAAGTTTTAGCGTCTTTTCAATTTTCTCAACCGCAAACTTTTTGTGCTTGTTCTTGGCAAAGCCGAGTTCTTCATTTTCGAGCAATTCCAAAACGGTTTTCCGGCGAATATTCGGCAAATCGGCAAGCAATCTTTTATAAACCGTATGCGAATTCCTCACCGCCATAAATTCCGATTGCGATTCAGCCGCAATGTGAACTTCGTGTTCTCCGTTGACATCATCATCAACATGCGAAAACCAATCGCCCACATAATCAAAATCTTCCCAATACATTTTGCCGTAAAGACTGTCTTTCATTGTCGGTTGTTTATATTCAAATTTCATACTTTTTCAAGGCGTTGTTGCACAAATAGCCGCGAACACGATTTTCAGGTATTGTTTTAATGTATGAAAAAGAAAACATAACTGAAACATAAGCCAAAAGCTAAGAAGTCGAAAAAGACTTATCGTGTCCGTAACTGGAATCAGTATAACAAATCTCCGGTGGATCGTGGAAACCTGACCGTCCGGATTTCCGATGAGGTGATTGATAAGTGGCATAACGAAGAAAAGACGGGCAAAAAAGGTTTGTCAAACACTTATTCGGAGATAGCGATTGAAGCGTGTTTGATAAGGCGGGAGATATTTCA
>JBGTKR010000153.1:0-6010 GCA_041744535.1 Pyrinomonadaceae bacterium | reverse complement strand
TTCGCTATTACGGTAATTAAAACGCTCACGTTGCCAAACACAAATATAGAAAGTGATGTCGCGGAATGGCGAAAAGCCAATTTAGAAATAAAACCTTTAAAGTTAATTTTAGAAATCATTAAATCATTACATAAAACTCTCGGTGAACTTGAATCATATTTAACTCCGTTTGAACTGCAGAAAATAATTATTCCTTTGGCTGGTGATAAAGCAAAGATGCAGGATTATTTGGAAGCTATCCAAGCATTTAGAGAAAATAAATTGAATGTTGTTTCATTTCCAGATTGTGCGTCCGGTTCAAATGACAAAAGAATGGTTAGAGAATTTTTGCTTTTTCTTTCATATTATGGCTTTTGCCAAATGATAAAAGGCAAAAATAATTCAACCGATAAGTTTTTCCTGCAAAGCGAGTATGTAAGTGAAATTGATGAAATTACTACAATAAAAAAATCTTTAACTTTTGAAAAAGTTGTCGAAGAAATCAGGGGAAATCAGATAATAATTGAAGCGGAACGCCGAAAAATTTTATCAGAAACATATGCCAGACCGGAACAAGCCAAATTCCGAAAGCAAGTCTTAAAAGAATTTAACAATAAATGTTTCTTGACAGGTGAAAATTTGAGTTTGGTTTTACAAGCGTGTCATATCATTCCCGTCAAACACAAAGGAAGCGATATTATTGAAAATGGTTTGTGTTTGAGAGCCGATTTGCACATTTTATTTGATGGCAGACACATTCGTTTTAAACCCGACGGCGTGATTCAGTATTCGGAAGCATTAAAAAAAAGCGTCAGTTACTCAAAATTACCGAGTCGAGTAAGTTTTCCATTTTTTGTTTCAAATGAAGCTATTCAATGGCGTTATGATTATTACTGATTTACGAAAAAATTAAGAATGTGAGCATTTTATTTAACCAAATATAAGTTCGCCTATTTCCTGAGATTTTAAATAATTTTTTAAAGCGTAATCAATGTCCTGATAAAGATTGTGGCGACGCATCAGACCGCTTTTGTCTTTTTCGATTTGTAAGAGTTGTTCGACCAGTTCGACCGGAACGCCTTGTTCCTCGCAGATTTCTTCTAATAAGGCACGGTCTTTGGCACGGCGTTCGTTTATTTCCTTATTCATAGCAAATTCTTCTCCGAAAACATCATAGTAAATTTCCGTAACGCTTGGGGCATCGTGAAAATCGTGATACCAAATCCATTGGATTCCCGAAAGTTCTTCGCTTGTGATAAGCGGCATATCAATTTCTTTTTGCACTTCGAGAAGGCGTTTGAGGATTTCGGCACGGCTTCTTTTGTAAATGGTCCGAGTCCGTCTTGCAGATTGCGTCTGTAATGGCGGCGTTTAGTTTCGTCATTGCGGATTTTCTTGAGCCAATCACGCATATCGAGATTTAGAAAATATCTCAAACCATTTGTTATATGCAAATTTTTAAAAAATCTCTTACCTTTTTTACCGTTTACATTTTCCTTCAACTAGCCGTCGCTTCGCTTTGCTCTTCGCTGTTGTCAACGTATAGGATTTTCGTGCAGCTTTCGCAGGTGTAGATGTTGTCGGTGGTTTTTAGTTGGACGACCATTTGTTTGCGGAGTTTCATAAAGCACGCACTGCACGAACCGTTGATGACTTCGGCGACGGCGATTCCGTCGCGGCTGCGGTTTATTAAACGGTTGTAGGCGTTGGCGAGTTTTGGGGAAACTTCCTTAAAAACCGTTTCGCGTTCCTTTTCCAGATTTGCCAACTCTTTTTTGTCGTTTTTAAGCTGGTTGTCAAAATCGGTTTGAGTTTTTTTCCAGTCGCCTTCGAGATTTTTTATTTCCTCGCTTCTCTCTTCCAAAACTTTGTCGGTTTCGTCAATCGTTTCGAGTTGTTCGAGAATCTTTGTTTCGTGACCGGAAACCTGTTTATTTAAAACATCCGCCTCACGCATTGCCGCTTCGTATTGTTTGGTGTCGGTGGCGGTGGTTAAATTCCGGTTCGCCCGTTCAAGCTGGATTTTGGCATCGGCGATCTTTGTTTCGAGTTCCTTTTTGCTTTCTAATGCTTCGGTTTTCGTATTTTGTATATCCCTAATAGAAGAAGCGTGCTGATCGAATTCCTGTTCGAGTTCCGCACGCCTTTCTTCTGCCGTTTCAATGTTTTGTTTGAGTTGTCGAATCCTTGTATCGGTTTTCTGCAACTCGACCAATTTAGATAATTCTGATTTCACTTTTATAAAAAATCCCCCACTTTAAAATAGCTTTTACAAATAAATTTCATTTTACATTAGATTTGATGAAAAGAAAAAAGCTGTCAGCAATCAGCAATCAGCAATCAGCAATCAGCAATCAGTTTCCAAAAGAATTTCAAAATGTTTTTGAAAACTCCGCATATCAAATGATTTACGATTTGTTTCGTCAACGATTGAAAACCATTGCGGTTTGTCTTCAAATTTCAGCAAGACGAGTTCTTCATTTTTTTTGGCAAAGCCGAAATGTTTGATATTTGCACAAGCCATCGCCCCGCCACGCATAAAACCGTCGCTCGGGACTTGCGTCCAACCTGCTTCGACGGTCAGACATCTTATTCCCCGTTGAAGTTTTAATAAAGAACCGCTTAGATCCGTTTCTCCGAATTTGAAGCGGTGTTTTTCCTTTTGTTCGATCTTGATTTTTGCACCGTGTTTATTAAAGGCGAAAACTATTTCGAGAATCGTATCGAAAAGCCATTTAACGCTTTCGGTGCGGATGTTATCGTTGGAAACACGGAGCGATAAATAATCGGCGATGTCGAAACGGTTTGTTTCCTTGGCGTGTTCAATGGCGGATTTTATGTCCCGTTTCCAAACTTCATTAAGTTCGCTCATAATTTTCAGCATCAACGGAATAGATGATTTTTAGCAATTTCGTGTTATTATCTTTGAATATAAAAAACAAAATTTAACGGATTATTTTATGAGATACGCAGCTTTAATACTAATAATAACTTCATTTTCGCTTACATTATTTGCCCAAACTCCCGAAACGGACATTTCCGACAATACCAATTCGGCAATAAAAACCAAAACCAAGACAACCAAAACGGACGAAAAAACGGAACTCGAAAAAGCGATTGCGTTAAAGAATGCGGCTGAAAGAATTGCGGCACTGCAAAAATTTATTGCCGATTATCCCGAATCGAAGGAGAAAATCCGTGCGTCGGAACTGATCGTCAGTGCGAGAGCGGAGATCGCCGCCGAAAAATTGAATGCAAATGAAACTCAAACCGGCGTTGAACTTTTTAAACTTGCGGTCGGCGAAGCACCGACTCCGGTTTCGGATAAACTTTTTGAAAGCGTTATTCTGCAAATTCCGACCAATGTTTATGTGCGTGGCGAAAGGACTGCCGCTTTTGACATTGCCAAATTGATCGAAGCAAAGATCGGCGATAATCCGAAACAAATCTTAGGTTTGGCGACATTTTACTTAGGAATCGAATATTCCACCGCCGCCCGCGAACTTGCCGAAAAAGCGGTTGCACTCGAACCCGATTCCGCCGTCGCTTATCAAACTCTCGGTTTGGCAAATCGTGTCGGTTTTAATTGACCGAATGCCGCCGAAGCCTACGCCAGATCACTGGAATTAAATCCCGATTCAATCGTTTCCAAAAGAAGCCTTGCCGAATTGAAACGGGCTTTGGGAAACGCGGACGAAGCCGCAACGCTCTACCGCGAAATTTTAGCAAAAGATAAAACGGATATTGCGGCAAGAACGGGTTTGATTCTCTCGCTTTTTAATTCCGGCAGACAAGCCGAAGCCGAAGACGAAATGGCGGAATCGCTGGTTGATACTCCGAATAATGTTCCGCTTCTGGTCGGTGCGGCTTACTGGTATGCGACCCGAAACAACGGTGCTAAAGCGATTGATCTGGCGACTCAGGCGTTAAAGATCGAACCCCGCTATACTTGGGGATACATCGCCCTCGCCCGTGGTTTGATGAAACAAAATCAACCGATCGCCGCCGAAACCGCACTTTTAAATGCCCGTCAATTCGGGAATTTTCCGACCATCTCCTACGAACTCGCACTTGCCCAGAGTGCCGCCGGATTTTACAAGGAAGCCGCCGAAGAACTCAAGAAAAATTTTACTATTGAAAACGGAAAAGTGGTTGCCAGCCTCGGCGGACGGGTTGTTGCCGAAGGCGATAATTTTATCGAACTTCTTTCGCTTGAAAGAAAGGCGGGAATCTTTGAACCGACGGATGCAAATGATCTTGAAACCGCTAAAAAGTTAAAGCAATTGCTTGAGTTTGAAAACAAACTTGATGCGAAAACGCCGGATGAATCTGAAATCGCAATAGCCGCCGAAAATTTTGCAAACGGCAATGATTCGATGAAAACCCACCGCGATCTATACGCCGCCAATCGGCTTCTGGAGAAAAAAATTGCACTTCCGAAAGCTCTGGAACTGACAAAAAATGCGGTAACGGGCGTTGATTCAGCGATAAATGTGCCGAATCCGACTTCGGCGGTTTTAGCCGATGAACTCTATGAAGCGAGAATTCTGGCAAAATCCAGAGGACAAAACGTCATCGTGCCGGATATTCCGCCCGCGACGCTTTCCAAGATTATTCGCGGCAGAATCGAAGAAACCGCCGGTTGGACGCTTTATGAACAGGGAAATTATGAAGCGGCTTTAGCCAAATTAAATCTGGCAATGAGCATTCTGCCCAAAGACAGTGCGTGGTGGCGTTCGGTTTACTGGAAACGCGGAACGGTTTTTTTGGCGATGGAGAAACCGAATGATGCCCTCGATTCATATATAAAAAGCTACGCCAGCGAAATTGCCAACAGCGAACCAAGCACGGCTAAAAAAATTGTCGTCGAAACTCTCTATCAGCAAATCAACGGGAGTCTTGAAGGTTTGGAGGAAAAGTTAGTTATTCCGGTCAAAACCTCAACCGATACGACGGCGGTTTTTGTTCAAGAGCCTGTTACCGACAAAAAAGAAGAACCGCGTCAAAGATCAAATAAAAACGTCCCGGAAATCGTTCCGATCGCAAAGTCCACGCCGAAAACTTCTCCAAACACGGCGGCAAATACGGCGGTAAACAAAAATATTCTTGAAAACATTCCTGAAGAAAATGTTGCGACTGCAAAAACCGAAAGCGTTCCGATCGCAGTAACTGAAAATATCCCGGAAACGACACCTGTTCCGGCTGAATTTCCCGAAAACCCGGAAACAACTTTGCCGGAAGAGGAAGTTTTAACCAAAGAAATAACAAGCATCGAAACACTGCCGTCGCCGATTCTCTTTGAGTCAACCGTTGTAAAAAAACCTACGGAAAATAAAAAGGTGATCGTTGAAGACCCGACAACCGGAACATCCTTGGAAAACGATACGAAACCACTTTTTGATCCGGTCATCATTGACGTTCCGAAAACGGATTTTGAAAAACCCGCAAAAGCGAGTGAGAAAACCAAAAATATAAATCCCGAATCAACATCAAACGAGCCGGCAGGAACAACCCGTCCGCGAATCGTCGTTTTAAATAATGAAAAAACTACCGAAGTTTCGGAATGCGGGATTACTGTTAGTCAGGAAGTCGTTTCGATAATAAACAACGGCGGAAATCTCGGCGTTCTGGTCGGTTTAACGAATGGAAACGAGCCGAAAAATATAAAAGCCGTTTCAAGCAGTCCGAAGGATATTTTGATTCTTTACGAACCGGAGATCGGCGGAGTCGCCGGACAAGGTTTTTTCCTCATAAAATCCATCAGCACAAACAAAGGTGCTTACACGGTAACTTTTGATACGGCTTGCGGAAAGAAGGAGATTCTGGTTAAAGTGCGTTAGGCATTTGTCATTTAACATTTATCATTTATCATTTATCAATACTTCGGACGGTTTTTAAGCCTTTAATTCCTATAAGTTGTTGAAAAATATAGAAATTATGATTTAAATCAAAGTCAAGTATTGAGCTAACTTTGATTTAAATCACTTTTGAAAAATAGAAAGCCTGTAATTACTGGCTTTAAACTATCAAA
>JBGTKR010000152.1:0-4165 GCA_041744535.1 Pyrinomonadaceae bacterium | reverse complement strand
AAATTAAAACTGACAAAACCCGTGGCTCTGACGGGTTGACCGTCGCGGACGAAGGGTTTGAATTTCCATTTTTTGACCGCATCTTCCGCCGCCCGCCGGAGCATTGCGGGACCTTCCGTATTTTCAACCGCCGCCACTTCGCCGTCCTCGTCTATCATAACTTCAACCTTTACAACTCCGGTCATACGCATACTGCGGGCGGTTTGAGGATAAACCGGATTTACTTTTCGTGTCGCATAACCGATCAAAGAGCCGACGGGCAGAGGTTCATTCGTTTCGGCATTCGGGTTTTTATCGGAAGTTACGATAATCACTTTTCTTTCGGCAACTTCATCTGTTTGCGGCGGAGTTTCCGTTTCTTCGTCCGCTGCGTTTGAATCGGGTGCGGTTGGTTCGTCGTTTATTGATTTTTTATTTTCGGCAATAGTTTCGTTTGAAACTTTGCTTTCTTTAACTACATTTTCATCTGCGGTTTTTGTTTCGGCGACGGTTTCCTTTTTCGGTGCGGGCTGCGGTTTATCGGATTTTTTTTCCGCTTTTTTTACAGGTTTTGTTTCCTCGACGGCAGCGGATTTGGAATTATTTGCAACGGGTTTTAATACAAATAAATTATCGTCGGTATTAACTTTATCATTTACTTTTTCCGTTTCCGCTTCCGCCGTTTTTTCCTGTATATCATTAAGCGAAACGGTTTCGGTGCTTGGCGTTTTTTCGACGGGTTTTGTTCCGGCGGCATTGATAATTACGCTTCTCGAACCGATCATCTGTTCACGGGCATCGGAAACCTGATCCTTCCAGCGTTTCGAGTCGTAATCGTCTTTGGCAAGATTTGCTCGGACGACGCTCGTTTCTTCTAAAAGTGCATAAGCATTCGGCGAAAGCTGTTTTTCCTTGCTCAATTCTCTTGCCTGTTCAACGATCAGTTCAAGCGTCTTCCGCATACTTTCAATATCAACCGAAGCAACCAGCGGAAGATTTCTGTCCGCCACGCTCAAACCCAATGCCTGATAGCGTTCGAGCTGCTTTTTGGCGACGCTGACAACCTGTCCGGCAACCGCAAAATAATCCGCCGCTGCGTTTGCCTGTTTTGATTTATTGAATTCCTTTAAAAAATCCTGTGCCTTTTTGTAATCGCCCTGCTCGAGATATGTGTGGATCAAAAGCACGTTCAAAACCCGATTGATCGTCGAATCTTTGGTTTCGCGTTTGATATTTTCAAGTTCGTAGATCGCCGCATTATAATTTTTCACGACCAGATATGCTTTTGCCTTCGAGATACGCTCCCGCATCACATCCGCCGAAGTGGTTTCGGTTTCCGCTTGGGCAAATAAATTTATTGAAAATAAAAATAAAAATGAAAATGAAATAAAGACTCTATAAAATTTTTGCGGCATATTCAGGTTCTCCTAATTCTTGTTAAATTCTGCTTGACTAACTATTCCGCACAGGAATTTTCCGAAGCATTAATAATAATAATAAATTTTAAAATATAAACTTTGCCGTGGAAGCCTGTAAACATCGGTTTATTATGCTTTTCAAAAACGCTGTAAGCAAATTTACAATTACGTTTGCTTATTCGGTTCTATAATTTTTTCTTAATTAATCAGACTTTTGATGACTTTATCGCGGAAAGTGGTTGCGTCTTTTTTTATACTCTTTTCGTTTAAAGTAATCAAGTTTTTATTTAACATTACGATCTGTCCGTTAATAATAACCGAGCTGACATCGGATGATTTTGTGGCGTAAACGAGATGCGAATAAATATTGTAAAAAGGCGTTTGATGAAGCCCGTCAAAATCAACAATGGCAATGTCGGCAAGTTTTCCGGTTTCAATCGAGCCGATTTTATCTTCCAGATGCAACGCTCTCGCCCCGCCCAAAGTCGCCATTGTAAACGCTTCTTCGGCTGAAACGACCTTCGGATCGCCGGAAAAAACCTTGTGCAGTTTTGCCGCCGTGTCCATTTCCTCCCAAAGGTTCAAATCATTATTTGAAGCTGCCCCGTCCGTTCCCAAACCGAGCCGCATATTTTTTGCAAGCATTAACGGAACAGGTGCAACTCCCGATGCAAGTTTCATATTCGACTGCGGATTGTGTGCGATTCCGATGTTATATTTTTTTAAGATATCGAGTTCTTTTTCGTTCGCCTGAATAACGTGAGCCGCGATTGTTTTATTTGTAAAAAAACCGATCTTTTCCACATATTCAATAGGACGCATTCCTTTATTCTGCATTATAAAATCAGTTTCCGTCTGTGCTTCGGCTAAATGTATTAAGAGCGGAGAATTATATTTTTTCGCTAAATTACTCGCCGATTTCAAATGTTCTTCGGAAACCGTATAAGGAGCGTGCGGAGCAACGGCAGGAATAATCAGCGGATGATTTTGCCATTTTTTGACAAAATTTTCCGTGTAATCAAACGCTTGTTCAAAAGTTTTATTATCCGGTGCGGGAAAATCTATCAGCGTTTCGCCCAGAACGCCGCGAACTCCCGCCTTAGCGGTTTCGTCGGCGATGGCATCTTCAAAATAATACATATCGCAAAAGGTCGTCGTCCCGCCGCGAATCATTTCCGCTAAACCAAGCCGAGTCCCGACACGCACCAGATTTTCGTCAACATTTTTCGCTTCCGCCGGAAAAATATATTTCGTCAGCCATTCCTGCAAATCCAGATCGTCGGAAATCCCGCGAAAAATCGTCATCGGAATATGCGTGTGTGTATTTATCAAACCCGGAATGATTATTTTCCCCGTCGCGTCAATCGTCTGCTTCGCAGTCAAATTTATCGTCGCCGTCTGACGGCTTCCGACAAGGACGATTTTTCCGTCTTTGATCACAACCGCACCGTCCCCGATTATGCGTCGGTCTTTATCCATTGTAACGACAGTTCCGCCGGAGATTAATATGTCGGCGTTCCATTTCGGTATATTTTTAGTTTTAGCAGGAGTTGTCTGAGCGGATAAAATTAAAGGGGAAACAAGAATGAGTAAGACGGCAAATAAATTGGTTAACTTTTCCATAACAAAATTTACAACATTCTTTTACAGAAAAGCAAACCTTATCTATTCTAAAAACTCTGCATCAAAGGCTCTCGGCAAAAGTTCCTTCATTTGAAAAGTTTCCGTTTCTCCATTTAAATTTGACATTGTAACCGGAACATTGCCGCAAAATTCCCAGATAATTTGACGGCAAGCCCCGCACGGCGGAGTTAAATTCGGTGTATCGGCAACAATTGCGATTTGCGAAAAATCCTTTTTCCCTTCAGAAACCGCCTTCCAGATCGCCACTCTTTCCGCACACATCGTCGAACCGTAAGCAGCGGATTCGACATTGCAGCCCGTAAATATCTCGCCGTCCTTAGTTAAAACCGCTGCTCCAACCTTAAATTTTGAATAAGGAGCAAACGCATTTTCTCTTGCTTCTTTCGCCGTTTCTACTAATTTTTCCTGATTAACTTTCATTAATAATTTTTTACTTTTTACTTTTTACTTCTTCTTTCCCAAGTTCTTCCCGAATCTTCCCGCACAGAAATTCGATTCCGACTTCCGGGTTGCCGCCTTCGGGAATGATTATGTCGGCGTTTCGTTTTGACGGTTCGACAAATTCAAAGTGCATCGGACGAACGGTTGCAAAATACTGTTCGATAACCGATTCGACCGTTCGCCCGCGTTCGGAAATATCGCGTTTCAAACGGCGTATAAATCGTATATCATCAGGCGTATCAACAAATACGCGAACATCTAAAAGACTCAAAATCCGCGGTTCGGCAAAAATCAAAATTCCTTCGACGATGACAACGGGAGTCGGTTTGATATTGTCGGTTTTCCTGCTTCTCGTGTGAGTCTTAAAATCATAGATCGGCATTTCAACTTCGTGTCCGCTTTTCAGACGCTTGAGATGATTGACCAGAAGCTCGCTATCAATCGCGTCCGGGTGGTCGAAATTTGCCTGATGGCGTTCATCAAGCGGCATATCTTCAAGATTCCGGTAATACGAATCTTGTTCGATCAATATAACTTTTTTCTTGCCGACTGCTTCGATAACTTTTCGTGCAATCGTTGTTTTGCCCGAACCCGTTCCGCCGCATATTCCGATTATCATTTATAGTTTATTCCTTACAAATAATTTAACAGGATAAGCAGGATTTGCAGGATAATTTTGATTC
>JBGTKR010000151.1:0-5429 GCA_041744535.1 Pyrinomonadaceae bacterium | reverse complement strand
CAGTTTGAAGTTTCGGTTCGCACGAATGAAGGTGCATCCTTGCAGGCGACAACCGTTTTGATGGAAAGGATTGCCAACGATATACGCAAGATGGAAGGCGTTACGGATACGCTGATTACGGTTGGCGGCGGACAGGCGGCGGCGGTCAATGCCGGTTCGATTTATGTGAGATTGAGCGATCTGAGCGAGCGTGAACAATCGCAGGAACAATTAATGGCTGATGCACGCGGACTTGTGGGCGAAAAATATCCGAAGGATTTGCGTGTCGCGGTGCAGCAGGTTCAGGCATTTTCGGGCGGCGGTTTTCGTAATGCAAATGTGCAGTTCGTCATCGGCGGACCTGATTTGAAAAAACTGGAGGAATATTCCGAAAAACTTGTCGAAGTTTTGAAAAATAATCCCGATGCGGTTGATGTTGATACTACTTTGATCAGCGGAAAACCCGAAGTGCAATTTAAAATTGATCGTGAAAAAGCCGCCGATCTCGGTGTTCGCGTCGGTGATATTTCGCAGTCTTTGAACATCTTGGTCGCCGGACAGGAAGCGACGACATTTAATCAGGGAACGGAGCAATACGAAGTCCGTGTGCGTGCGAAACAGGATTTTCGCAACGATGTCGAAACGCTCAAACGCCTCGTTGTGCCGTCTGCAAAACTCGGTGCGGTGTCGCTCGATAATGTCGTTACGGCAAAGGAAGGAACGGGACCATCGGCGATTGACCGCATCAATCGGCAGCGGCAGGTTACAATCCTTGCCAACACGAAACCGGGCGGTTCGGCGACGAATATCACGGCGGATTTGGACAATGCCGTGAAAACTTTGAATCTGCCATCGGGCTACAAAGCGGGCTACGTCGGGCAATCGAAGGAACTCGGCAAGGCAATGTTCTATTTCCTACTGGCAATCGCCCTGTCGTTTATCTTTATGTATATCGTCCTCGCCGCACAGTTTGAATCGTTCATTCATCCGATCACGATTTTGCTGACGCTGCCGATTGCGATTCCGTTCGGAATTCTGTCGGTTCTGATCGCCGGACAAACTTTGAATATCTTTTCGGGCTTAGGATTTTTGCTGCTTTTCGGCGTGGTCAAGAAAAATGCGATTCTCGTAATTGACCACATCAGCAACCTGCGTGAAAAAGGTTTAAACCGCTACGACGCGATTATTCAGGGAAACCGTGATCGTCTGCGTCCGATCTTGATGACGACAATCGCACTTATCGCCGGAATGACCCCGCTTGTCATTGCACGCGGTGCGGGTGCGGGAACAAACCGTTCCGTCGGAGTTTTGATCGTCGGCGGTCAGACGCTTTGTTTGCTTCTAACACTTCTCGCCGTTCCCGTTTTTTATTCGTATTTTGATGATCTGGGAAATTTGAAAATTTTCAAAGGGCTGACCAAAGGAATGGAAGTCGTCCGGCGAAAAACTTATGAAACGGCAAGTTCGATCTTGAGTCTGGTTTGGAAAGGTTAGATGTTTAGGTAAAAATTTCAAATTTCAAATCTCGGATTTCAGAGGTTTTATATTTGAAATTTGAAATTTTTCATTCAGAAATGAACGGCAAGATGCCGTCAAATTAGTAATTGATTATGAAGCAGTTTAATCAAAAATTTATATACGCAATATTATTTATAAGTTTTGCGTTGTTCAGTTTCGGAAAAGTAACGGCTCAGGAAACTGTGCCTTCGCCAATTCCAACGCCAACGCCGACACCGCAAGTTTTGGATAAAACCGACAGCAGTTTGACGGACGGCGACAAAGAGAAAAGGGTAAAACCCGAAACTCTCGACGGCGTTCCGGCGATTGCTCCGAATTATGAATCGGAAGAACGCGATTTGCCCGATTTAGGCAGAGTCGGCGTTGATATGATGTCGCAGAAACCGCTTTCATTAAGAGAAGCAATCGTCAAGGGTTTGGAAAATAATATAGACATCGAAGTTACGCGAAAGAATGTCGAGATCGCCGAATTCGACTTAAAATCGGCGAATGGATTTTACGAACCGAGATTTTCCGGGCAGACGTTTTATGAACGGGCGACGACTCCGAACATAAGCATTTTCAGCAGTGCCGAAACGATCACAAATAATTCGATTGTCGGAAATGCCCGTTATCAGGGTTTTATCAGAGATTACGGCACGACGTATTTTGCCGAGTTGAATAATCAGCGTTTGACGACGACGAATCCGATCTCGATCCTGAGTCCGCAAAATAATACGAATTTGACATTCGGCATAACTCAGCCGCTTTTTCGCGGACGAAAATTTGACAATCAACGCCGGATTATCGAGATCGCCAAGAAAAATCTGACTTTGACCGATACGCAGTTTCGCCAAAAAGCGATTGAAATAACGGCGAATATTCAGCGGGCTTATTGGGATCTGACGTTTGCGTTAAAGAATTTGCAAGTCCAACGCGACGGCGTGCGGGATGCGAAGGACCAGCTCGCACACAATCGCCGACTTGTCGAAGACGGCATTCTCGCACCGATTGATATTGTCGCGGCGGAAACGCAGGTTGCCAATTTGGAGCAAAATGTTTATGTCGCTCTGGAGCAAGTCCAGCGGGCGGAAAATGTTATCAAAGGTTTGATTGCGGGAAATCGTGAAGACGAAATCTGGAACGACGCACTCGTGCCGACGGATTCCGTCAAACTCGAACCGCCGCGAACAACCTTAAACGATGCGTTGGCATTGGCTTTGGACAATCGCCCCGAACTCGAATCAAACGAGGTTGCGGGTGAAATAAATAAACTTGACGAAAGATTTTACCGCGAACAAAACAAACCGAAAGTTGATCTGACCGCGAGTTATTCGACTTCGGGCGTTTCGGGAAGTTTTAACGAGGGTTTGCAAACGCCTTTTCAACCGAGTGAATGCAACGCGGACAGAAGTTCGCCCGCTTGTATCGCGGCATTAAACGCCCTGAATACGCAAATCAGACAAAACGCCGAAACATTCACGGGCGGAATTCAAAGCACTTTTACGGACATTTTTGCAAACCGCTATCCGACCTATCGCGTCGGCGTAACCTTCGATCTGCCGCTTTTCGGCAACCGCACCACAAAAGCGAATCTGGGCAAAACACTCGTCCAATCCGACAAGATCAATCTCCAACGCGAACAACTCGAACAAATCATCCAGATAGATGTCCGCAACGCCCTGCAATCGGTCAAAACCGCCGAAGCCCGATTACGTGCGGCGGCGGTTTCACGCGAAAACAGCGAAAAACAATACGCTTCCGAAAAACGAAAACTCGATGAAGGTTTTACCGATGTTTACAAAGTTTTAGAACGTCAAACCGCTTTAATGAACGCTCGCAGTGCCGAACTCCAAGCCCAAACCGAACTAAACAAAGCAATCGCCGATTTGCAGCGAGCAACGGGAAATTCATTAAAAGCCAATGAGGTCGAAACGAGATTGAGAAAATAATGGAAAATGGAAAACGGATAATGGAAAATAATTCGCTTTAATTTTCCACTATCCATTTTCCGTTATACATTGATTTTCAGCCCATCTTTCGCCTCAATTATTTCGCAATTCGGCGATAATTTTTTGACTTCTTCATCAAAATCAACCTCGTCCCATTCAGGGTAAAGATGAGTTAAAATTACCTTTTCTGCATTAGAATATCTGGCGAGATACATCGCTTGAGCCAATGTCAGATGTGTTTCGACGGGTGAATTTTCAACGAAGGAACATTCCATCACGAACAGATCAACATCTTTTGCAAAAGTTCCGAGAGCCTTTGTAAAACCCGTGTCGGCGGTAAAAACGAGCGTTTTATCATCCGCACTTTTAAGATGAATCGCACGACTTTCTTCCGTGTGCGGCGTGTCAAAAGAAACGGCTTCCAAATCTTCCAAAACTTGAAATTTTTCAAGCGGTTCGACTTCCGTTATTTCGAGCGGAAACGGTTGTTCCAATAAACCATAATCATTTGCTTTATCAAAATTTTTGATGAGTTTTTTTAAGCCTTTTGCACCGAAAATATTTAAAGGTTTTATGCGTGATTGCATTTCGGGAGCGTATTTTGTGCCGAACAAAAACGGAGCTAAACCGCCGAAATGATCGAGATGAAAATGCGAAATCCAGATCGCATCGAGATTTGCCCAATCGAGTTTTTCCTGTGCGATGCGATGAATCGCCGAAGCGGAAAAATCCAGCATCAGCGAACCTTTTTTCGTTTCAACCCAATATCCCGAACTGCTTCTTTCAGGGTGCGGAACTGATGTTCCCGAACCTATAACTACAAATTTCATTCATTTATCATTTAACATTTATCATTTATCGGCAAGCCCACTCATTTAACATTTGACATTTATCATTTATCATTGGTCTTTATGAAGAAAGATAATGTTACTTACGAAAAGGCTTATAAGTTTGCGATTCGGATTGTGAAGGCTTATCAATATCTTTGTAGTGAGAAGAAAGAATATGTTTTATCGAAACAAATGTTGAGAAGTGGAACATCAATCGGAGCAAATATTGCCGAGGCAAATGGAGCAATTTCAAATGCTGACTTTTCCAATAAAATCAGTATTGCCTACAAAGAATCTTTAGAAACAAAATATTGGCTCTCATTGTTAAAAGACACAAATTACATTGACGAGAAAATATTCAATAGTATGCACAAAGATGCTGATGAATTGGGAAAGATTTTGTTTGCAACTTTAAAGAAAACCAGAATTAATAAATAAGGAGCACTTATTATTTTTGGACAATCCAGAAATTGATAAATGATAAATGATAAATGATAGATGTATTAGCGATATTTGCACACCCGGACGATTTGGAATTAACCGTCGGCGGAACGCTTTTGAAGATGAAATCGCTCGGCTATAAAACGGGCGGTTTAGACATAACACGCGGCGATATGGGAACTCGCGGAACTGTCGAAGGTCGTGCGATTGAAGCGGAAGATGCGGCGAAGATTTTGAAATTGGATGTTCGGGAAAACTTGGGATTGCCCGATGGTCGCGTTTTTGTAACCGATGAGAACCGTATAAAATTAGTCCGCGTCTTAAGAAAGTTAAAACCGAAAGTTATTCTGACTCACCAAATAGACGATCCGCATCCCGATCACAATTATATTACCCAACTCGTCCGCGAATCGGCTCGGCTGGCTTCAATGAAAAATTATGACGGTGATTTCGGATTGGAGAGAATTGACGTTCCGCGAGTTGCTCACAACACATTTTCGCGTCGCGTGATTCCTTCTTTTATCGTTGACATTTCCGATTTTTTAGAAGAAAAAATGAACTCGATAAAAGCTCACAAATCACAATTTTATAATCCCGAATCAACCGAACTCGAAACCCGTCTGACCGACAAAAGTTTTATGGATGAACTGGAAAACCGTTCAAAATATTTCGGCAGTTTGATCGGAGTTAAAGCAGGCGAACCGTATTTTGTCCGCGAGGCTTTGAATGT
>JBGTKR010000150.1:0-2010 GCA_041744535.1 Pyrinomonadaceae bacterium | reverse complement strand
CCGACGAACTCAAACTTTACACACTCATCTGGCAAAGATTTGTCGCTTCACAAATGACGGCGGCGATATTTGATCAGACGACGATTGACATCAAAGCCGGACGTTTCGGTTTTCGTGCGACGGGTTCTATTCAGAGATTTGACGGATTTTTAAAAGTTTATCAGGAAGCAAAAAGCAGTTCGGACAAAGGCGATGACGATGCGGATCTGACTCTGCCGCCGGTTGAAAAAGGCGATAATTTAAAATTGAATTCGATCACGCCGAATCAGCATTCGACCGAACCGCCGCCGAGATATTCGGAAGCGACTCTGGTTAAGGCACTCGAAGAAAACGGTGTCGGCAGACCGTCAACCTACGCGGCGATTATGACGACGATTCAAACCCGTGAATATGTTGAAAAAGTTGACAAACGCTTTCATCCGACGGCACTCGGAACGACCGTCAATGATCTGCTGGTCGAGAATTTTAACGAAATATTCGACACCGAATATACGGCGAAAATGGAAACGAGTCTTGATGAGATCGAAGCCGGAAAACTGAATTGGCGGACGGCGATGCACGAATTTTACGATAAGTTTTCAACCAAACTCGAAGCCGCCAAAGAAAATATCAAAGGCAAGAAAAAACAGGCGATTCCGACCGATGAAGTCTGCGAAAAATGCAATGCCGGAATGGTTATAAAATTCGGACGCTACGGGCAGTTCCTCGCCTGCGAAAATTATCCCGAATGTCAGAATACACGCGAAGTTGCGAAAAAAGCGGCAGACGGCAATGCGGAAAATGCAGACGGTTCGGCGGAAACCGTCGAAGTTCCCGAATGCGAACTTTGCGGCAAAGATATGGCTTTAAAAAAAGGTCGCTTCGGAGCATTTTACGGCTGCACGGGTTATCCCGAATGCAAAAATATCCGCAAGATTCCGAAAGGCGATCAAAAACCCGTTGCCGCTCCCGTTGAGTTGGATGAAGAATGTCCGAAGGACGGTGCAAAACTCGTCAAACGCGAAGGACGCTACGGCGAATTTATTTCCTGTTCAAACTATCCGAAATGCAAATATATAAAACAGGAAACAATCGGTATGGACTGCACGCGGGACGGCTGCAAGGGCGAGATCGTCGTCAAGAAATCCCGACGCGGCAAAGTCTTTTACGGCTGCAATGAATACCCGGATTGCGATGTCGTTTTCTGGAACAAACCGATCTTTGAAAAGTGTCCCGAATGCGACGCAAAATTCGTTTTGGAAAAATACACGAAACGCGACGGCACGGTTCGCTATTGCAATAATGAGGAATGTGATTATAAAATAAGTGTCGAAGATTCCAACGCACCGTCTGACAAGGAAACAAAAGTTTCAAGTTCAGCTAAATAAAAAGTTTGCAGTCTAAACTTGTTTTTTTAACATTTTTATAAGGATTCGTATGCACGAAAACATAGAGTTTTTTCAGGCATTCTTAAAAAACCCGCTTAAAGTCGGAGCAATCGCACCGAGTTCGAGCGAACTTACGCATAGAATGATTGAGGATATTGAACCGAATAAAAACGCCGTAATCCTTGAACTCGGCGTTGGGACGGGTGCATTTACAAAACGAATTCAGGAAATTACTCCCAACAAAGAGTCTTATCTCGGAGTTGAATTAGACAAAAATCTGATCAAATGTCTGCGGACAAGATTTCCCGATATGCGTTTTATGCGTGGAAATGCCTGTAAGTCATTTGCACTTCACCAACGCTCGAAACTCGGCGAAGTAAAATATATTTTGTCAGGAATTCCATTTGTAACCTTGCCGAATGATGTCGGCGACAAAATTCTTCTGGAAATCGAAAAATTTATGGACAAAGGCTGTATGTTCCGCACGTTTCAATACGCTCACGGATATTATATGCCTTCGGCGATAAAACTCCGCGAATTTATGCGGGATCGCTACGGTAAATCAACTAAAAGTCCGCTTATTATGAAGAATGTCCCGCCCGCCGTTACGCTTACCTGGCAGACTTAAAGATAGTTTAGAGTT
>JBGTKR010000149.1:0-6714 GCA_041744535.1 Pyrinomonadaceae bacterium | reverse complement strand
ACTTTTTCCCGAATTAAAAAAATACGGAATGCGTGATTTGCAAATGCAAGCGGTTGAGATTTCCAAAAAACTATCGAAACCCGGAATTGTCGTCATCGAATCGCCGACGGGCGAAGGAAAAACCGAAGCGGCGATGTATTTAGCTGATGCTTGGAATACGAGGTTAAACCAGCACGGTTATTATTTTGCCCTGCCGACACAAGCCACGAGCGATCAGATGTTCGGGCGCGTTCTTAAATTTCTAAGCCGAAGATATGAAAATGAAGTCGTTCAGGCTCAATTAAATCACGGAAAAAGTTTTGATTCTAAGGATTTTGCCCGTGTAAAAGAAAATTTCAAGAAAATAAAGCAAGTTCTCGAAAAGGGACGTTCTTCACTTTCGGAATATTTCAAAGAGCAGCGAAACGAATTCAATGAAAATACTATTCAAAATGTATTCGGTGATGAAAATCAGGATTATGACTGTACGCCGAATGTCGTTGCGGCGGAATGGTTCACGCACCGCAAACGCTCTCTGCTCGTTCCGTTCGGAATCGGCACTATTGACCAAGCGTTAATGGCGGTTTTACAAACACGCCACGTTTTCGTCAGGCTTTTCGGACTCGCTCACAAAACCGTCATTATTGACGAAGTTCACGCCTATGACGCTTATATGTCAACGCTTCTCGAACGCTTGCTCGAATGGCTTGCCGCGCTCGGTTCGCCCGTTATTTTGTTGAGCGCAACTCTGCCGAAAAGCACCAGAGAAAATCTCATTAAGAATTATTTAAAAGGTTTTGAAATCGAAGAACCCGAATTTGAAACGGGCGATTATCCGCGAATCTCTTATGCAATTGATGAACAAGTAAAGGTGAAAGAACTTGACACATCAAAGCAAAATGACAGAACGCTGAAAATTGAAAAGATAAACGAAATTCTACTCAAACAAGAAGACGGTAATTTTAAAATTGATGAAAACTTTGCTCATCGTTTGAAGGAAAAACTCACCGACAAAGATGGAAACAAAAAAGGTTGTGTGGCGATTATCTGTAATACCGTCGCACGTTCACAGGAAATTTACAACTCACTTTCAAAAGACAAATTTTTCCAAGACAATGCCGACGACGAAAAGCCAAGACTTGATTTATTACACGCCCGTTTTCGCCATTTGGACAAAGAAAACAAAAAAGACACGACGCTTTTGCGGTTTGGCAAAAAAGGCGAAAGCATCCGAATTTTAAACGACGGAAAAGATTTTAAAGACACGGTCAAACGTCCCGATTGCGCGGTTTTGGTTTCAACGCAAATTATCGAACAAAGCCTTGATCTCGATTTTGATTTGATGATTTCCGATCTTGCACCGATTGATTTGCTTCTTCAACGCGCTGGAAGAATAAAGCGGCATAAAAGAGATGAACGCCCCGAAAAATTTAAAGATGATCCGACGCTTTGGATTATCAAACCGCCGCTTGATGAAAATGAAAACTTGATTGTAGATAAAAAATCTAAAGAACAAAATCTGCCGGATTTCGGCGTTTCCGGCATTATTTACGACAGACATATTTTGCTTCGGACTTGGATGCAGTTGGAAAAATGCGAAGAAATTAAAGTGCCGGAAGAAGTCGAAGATTTAATCGAAGCGGTTTATTTCAAAAAAGCGGAATGCCCGGACGAAAAACTTCAAACTTTCTGGGAAGAAACAAAATATGAAATGAAGGAAAATCGAAACTGCAAAAATGGAAAAGCAAGACATTGCCGTATTACAGAAACGAATGAAGAAAAATTGTTTGAAGGAAAAAGTTTGCAACTAAAAGAAGATAAGCCCGATGAACACAAAGATTTTCAGGCATTAACGCGGGATGATGAACTGCCGAGTGTTTCCGTGATTGTTCTCAAATACAATGAACAAAGACAAGTTGATTTTGATAAAAAACCAGATAAAGAAACTGAAAAATTTCTTTTGCGGCGTGAAGCGAGAATATCGAAAATCGGACTGACAAACGAGATTATTGATGCCAAAGAATTGAAACAGGAAAGTTGGAAACAATCGCCGCTTCTGAGGCATTACAGATATTTGCCGCTCAATGAAAAAGACGAATTTATGATTGGAAAATACACAATTTCGCTCGATAAAGATTTGGGAATTGTGATAGATGAGGAGAAAAAAGATGGATAAATTTAATTTAATTGAAAAACCTTGGATTCCGTGTTTGATGCTCGAAACGAACGAAACAAAAGAATTGAGTTTGTTCGACACTTTAACGCAAGCACATAAAATCAAGGAAATTGCTGATAATTCGCCGTTAGTTGTGGTTTCTCTGCATAGATTTTTATTGGCGATTCTGCACCGAAATTTTGGACCGAAAACATTTGAAATCTGGAAAGAACTTTGGCGAAACGGCAAATGGGATGCTGAAACATTAAAAGATTATTTCGTTAAACATAAAAATCGGTTCAATTTATTCGATAATGAAAGACCGTTTTATCAATACCCGGAAGTAAAAAAAGCCGACGGCGAGAATGCCGACTTTGCACCGCTTGAACTTTTGATGCAGGAAAAAGCCAGCGGAAATAACGCGACTTTATTTGACCACAGTTTTGTCGCCAATTCGCAAGTTTTTCCGCCGGAAGTTGCGGCACGTTATCTGATTGCCAGACAAGCATATTCTTTTGCGGGCGGCGTAGGTTTTCCGTTTAATCTCGGTAACTCTACTTTAGTCAGCGGTTTTAGTGTTTTGGCGATTGGAGATAATTTGTTTGAAACTTTAGCTCTCAATCTCGTCAGATACCCCCACGAAGCTACATTTATTTATGAAACCGACGAGGATGAAGAACCGGATATGCCTTTTTGGGAAAGAGAAACTCTTGACCAAGCAACCGTAAGAGATAAAGACGGAACAATGGCTCGCGGTTATCTCGATTATCTGACTTGGCAAAGTCGCAGAATTAAATTAATTCCAACCGAAGATTTACAAGGCGTTAATCTTTGCCAACATCAACAGAATTTTAAGTTGAGCGACGATTTCAAAAGTTTTGATCCGTTCAAGGTTTATGTCGAAAGCACGAATAAAAAAAACAAACGAGGATATAAACCGATTGATTTTCAGGAAAATAAAAGTTTGTGGCGCGATAGTCATACGCTTTTCAAACAAGCAAATAGTATAAATGGTCGCTCAAGTTTATTCGATCATTTGGGAACAATCAGAAAATTTATTGCAGATGGAGAAATAGACGGAAAGAAGAAATATTCTTTTGCCATTTTCGGACTCATCAACGATCAGGCAAGTGTTTCGCAATGGATTCACGAAAGACTTCCTTTACCTTTGGATTTGCTGACGGATGATAATTTGCTTAACAAACTAGAAATCGCAATAAATTTCGCCGAAGAGATTGGAAACTGTCTTAGAAAAAGCGTGAATAGATTAGCTTACGAACTTCTGCCAAACATAGCAGGTAAAGATCGTGGCGAAAAATCCAGAGAACTCGCGCAATATTTTTCGGCGTTGTCATTATTTTGGTCGGGTTTAGAAATAGATTTCAAGAATTTTATTACTAATTTGCCCGAAAAAGAAGAAGATGCCATGCGTGCGTGGTTTAAGTTTGTGAAAAAAAAGGCGAACGATTCACTCAATGACACAAAAAAAAGTCTGAGCGGTTCGGCGGTTGAACAAAAAGCGATTGTCCAAACTGAAAAAACCTTTCGGATTGAAAACGGTGTGATTCTCAACGGAGATGGAAACAAAAGAGAAGGAAATCCAATTTACAAATTTTATTTATCAAAAAACGAAGGAGGTGAAAAATGAAACAGGACGAAAAAGAAAATAAAAATGAGTTTATAATTTTTCTCAAAAAATTAAAGCGGGAAAAGAATCTGGCGGCGATGGCACATTTGCGACGCGGACTTGGGAAACCGGCGGGAACGACAACCGAGATGTATCCGTATATCGGGAGTTTTTTACGAAAAGAGCCTGATTACAAACGAGAAAATGCACTTTATTTGGTCGGTTCACTTTTTGGATTTTATTGGAAGGCAGAGAATACGAAAGGCAATCTTGGAGATTCGATGTTTTTAATAAAAGACGAGAGCGGAAGTATCGAGAAGCGTTTTGCCGCTTTGCTTAACGCCAATTATGAAGATTTGCATCATCATTTGCGGCAAGCCGTCAGCCTTTTGAAATCTAAGGAAAAACCGATCAATTGGGAGCGGCTTTTCCAAGATATAAGAAACTGGGAAAGCGATGACAGGAAAGTTCAGCGAGAATGGGCGAGAGGATTTTGGGATACGAATAGACCAAAAAACAATCAAGAAAATGGGGAAACAGAAATAGAAAATGAAGGAGAGGAAAAATAATTATGATTTTAGAATTACATTTGATACAAAACTTTGCACCGTCAAATCTTAACAGAAGCGACACGGGTTCACCGAAAGACTGCACATTCGGCGGTTTTCGGCGGGCGAGAATTTCGAGCCAATCGTTCAAACGGGCGATGCGCGAACATTTTGCGAAAAGCTCTTTGCTGAACGACGAACAGACAGCGTATCGCAGTAAGCGTCTGCACGAAAAATTGTTCGCTTTGGTGAGCGAAAAAGATTCGGATTTTGAAAATCTCGAATTTGCGATTGAAGCAATTCTTTCGATGAACGGGATTTATCTGGTTGAAAAAAAGGTCGAACAAGACGAAGAAGAAAATCAAGAAAATGTCGTTTGGGTCAGCAAGTCAGAAACTCTCGCATTTTTAGGAAAAGATACTGTCAATGAACTTGCCGAAATTATCGCGGACAATAAAGAATCCGCCGTCGAAGCAGGAAAGATTTTTCAGAAATACCGTGAAGACAAAAGAACGGGAAGCGGGTATAAAGGCGAGATTTCAAAAGATGACAAATCGAAATTACGAGGCAAGGTCAAGAAGATTCTCGGAAAAGATTTAGCGGCAAAAATCGAAAAAATAATGAACGGCAGCAAGGCTTCGGATTTGGCACTTTTCGGACGGATGCTGGCGGATATGCCGGATATGAACAGTTATGCTTCGTCGCAGGTAGCACACGCGATTTCAACACACAAAGTCGGAGTCGAGTTTGATTTTTACACGGCGGTTGACGATTTAAAACCGGATGATACGTCGGGAGCGGATATGCTCGGCATAATCGAGTTTAACTCGGCGTGTTTTTATCGCTATTTGAATGTGGACATAGATTTATTACGAGGAAATCTGCAAGAAGATGAAGACGACTTGGTGAAAGCGACGGTTGAAGCGTTTATTCGCTCGGCGATTGAAGCGATTCCGACGGGCAAGCAGAATTCCTTTGCGACGCACGAAAAGCCGAATTTTGTTTTGGCGATTGTGCGTGATGCGGGTTTTTGCTCACTGGCGAATTCGTTTGAAACTCCGGCGAAGGAAAAGGAATGGAATAATGAAAACAAGGAAATGAGCGAAGGTTTGGTAAAAAATTCCATCGAAAAACTTGCAAATCATTGGGAAAAAGTTACGGGCGTTTATGACGATAACTCGAAGGCGAAAAATCTGGTTACAACCAGCGACGCAGATTTGAAAGGTTTGAAAAATTCGGATGCCGGAAATGTCGAAACATTGATAAACAATACGATGAATGCGATTTTCGCGTAAACGGAAGCGAGGTGAAAAATTATGAAACACACATTGCTTTTACGCTTAAAAGCACCGATGCAGTCGTGGGGCGTGTCGAGTCGGTTTTCGATTCGGGACACGGGCAAAGAGCCTTCAAAATCCGGCGTGATCGGTCTGCTTTGTGCCGCACTCGGCATTTCGCGGGACGAGGCGAATCTGGAAAATTCGGTTTTTAGAAAATTAACCGAATTAAAAATGAATGTGCGGGTTTTGCGGGAAGGCGTGATGCAGAAGGATTATCACACGGCACAAAATATTGCGAAAGCGGCGGGCGGAACAAAGCCGACTGAACTTTCAACCCGTTGGTATTTGGCGGACGCGGATTTTCTGGTCGGTTTGGAGAGCGATGATCTGTCGCTTTTGGAAAATCTGCAAAACGCACTTAAAAAACCGAAATGGCAGTTATTTTTAGGTCGTAAGGCATTCGTACCGTCCGTTCCCGTTTATCAGGCAAAGGACGGTTTGCAAAATGGTGAAATAGAAACTGTTTTGCAGAATTTTGAGATCGGAAGCGGCGATGAAAATCAACGCTTGATTATCGAAGACGAAAACGGCACGGAAGTCCGCCAAGACGTGCCGCTCGATTTTGCAAAACGGCGTTTTAGTTTGCGGCGTGTCCGCACGGAATTTTTTACACCCGAAAAAAATACAGGAGAAAATGACGATGAACAAAATTTATCTGACGAAAATGACGCTTAATCCGCGGTCTAATCAGGTTCGCTCGGAAGTCGGGAGACCGCAGGAATTACACAAAACAATTTCGCGAGCGTATCCGAAGATTGAAAATCCGCCGGATGTGCCGAAGCACGAACGGAAAACGCCGCGAAACGAATACAATATTCTGCATCGGCTGGATATTGAACCGCGTCGCGGCACGGCGTTTTTGCTTGTGCAGTCGGAACACGAACCGGATTGGAGTTTTCTTGATGCGGATTATGCCGACGAGATTGAAACAAAGGAAGTCGGCGGAAATTACGAAGCGATTGCGGACGGAATGCGGCTTATTTTTCGTCTGCAAGCGAATCCGACA
The DNA here is from genome assembly GCA_041744535.1 of Pyrinomonadaceae bacterium. Classification (GTDB taxonomy): domain Bacteria; phylum Acidobacteriota; class Blastocatellia; order Pyrinomonadales; family Pyrinomonadaceae; genus Aridibacter. Next base: position 59 of record JBGTKR010000149.1, on the reverse strand, counting down.
AAACGCATCGGCAAATCGGATGAGAAAGCCGACGCCAGATTTAAGCCTTCGGGCAACAA